>JAFGXH010000257.1 GCA_016936735.1 bacterium | reverse complement strand
TTTTCAAATCAATTAACGATTGGAAGAAAAACAAAAGTAAATATAATGGAATGCCAAGCATTCCAAAATATAAGAAAAAAGAATCAGTAAGAAATGTATTAATTTATACTATTCAAGCAATTTCTAAATCGTATTTTAATAAACATAATAAAATAAAACTATCTAAATCTAATATTATTAAAACAAACGTTAAATATCAAGATTTAAAACAAGTTAGAATAATTCCAAGATATGACCATTATGTAATAGAAGTAGTTTATCAAAAAGAAAACATATGTAATGATAATAATTTATGTGCAGTAACTACTACAAAGAAAGATTTCTTTCTAATAAACGGCAGACCACTTAAATCAATAAATTATTATTATAACAAAACTTTAGCTTCAGCTAAAAGTAAATTGGAAAAAGAATTAAAAGAGGATTATTTAAAACAAAAGAAAGTTTTCTTATAAACTCTGATATTAATGGAAGTTTAAACATAATAAGAAAGGCAGTCTCAAACTTTACTATAGGTAAAAATGAGATAAAGGGCTTTGTAGTAAGCCCAAGATTGATAGCTCTATGAGTTATGAGTTTAAAGGAAAAGTAATAAATGTTAATACTTTTTCATACTATTAATTATTGTTATATTTATATAGAAATAACACCTAATCTAACAGACTCTGAAACAGCCTCTACTCTTGATTTTACATTAAGTTTTTTATATATATTTGATAGGGTATATTTTACATTTCGATGAGTTCTTTTTGTCATATCTGCTATCTCTTGATATGTAAATCCTTTAACAAGGTAATATAATAGATCTAACTCATCCTCTGATAAATCTAACTCCACTTTTGATAGTGTTTTAAATGTTTTAAAATAGTTTAAAAATCTTTTAGCTAAAATAGGTTCTATTACAATTCCACCCTCTTCAACCTCTAAAAGAGTATCTTTTAATTTTAAAGATATATCTTTCTTCAATATATATCCACTTGCACCAGATTTAATTGCATCAAAAACCCTATTTTCATCTGAAAAAGATGTTAAAATTAACATATTAAAATCCTTTTGAAATGGAGCTATTTTTCTAATAATATCCAACCCTGAAATACCAGGTAATTCAAGGTCAAACAAAAAAATTGATGGATAAATTGAGAGAGTTTCAAAATGTTTTAAAAAAGACTCTCCATCACTAAAATTATTTAAAATTTCAAAACCACTTTTTTCAAGAAGTTTTTTAAGAATTGTAGCAAATCTAGGATCATCTTCAACAAATATTATATCTTTCATCTATTGTATATTAACTATTGATTCAGATTTAAACACTTTAGCCTGTCCCGATTCAAGAATCACATATAAATATAAAGTATTACTTCCTGAATCAAAAGAGGAAACTGGTATGTCAAAATTCTGGACTAGATCAGTTGTTGAATAGGTATCAGATAATAACAGTTTTTTATTTTTTACTGATCCATTTGTTGTTTTTGAAACAATTAAAATATCCCCTTTTTGATTAGAATTTATTGTTATTTTGACTTTTGAATTATCCTCAATCATCCCTTTATATTCAATTGTTGCATCAATATCGATGAAATCCTTATATTTACTACTTTCACAGCTAAAAAGAAGTAAAAATAGTATTGATAAAACAAAATATTTCATAACCCCTCCGAGTATTTAGAAAATAGGAATCAAAACATAAACCTATTATATTAGAATTAAAGATTCTTGTCAAATTTTTAATTCAATTAATAATAGATTTTTAGATTATTATGGGGATTCTTATGTATAGTACTTAAATTGTTCCACGTGGAACTTAATGATGTTACTATCTTAATAAATTCATTAATCCTTGTGCCTGTTGATTTGCTTGAGCAAGCATTGCAGTTGATGTTTGAGATAAAATTTGTGATTTAGATAATTTTGTTGTCTCTTGTGCAACATCTAAATCTCTAATTCTTGATTCAGCCGCAGTTACATTCTCTCTCTGAGCAGCAAGATTTGCTATTGTATACTCAAGACGACTTGCATATGCACCTATTTTTGCCCTCTCTTGAGAAACCAAATCAATTGCATCATCTAATATTCTAATTGACTCTTGAGCTGGCTCTGGATCTGTTAATTGAACTCTATCTATTCCTAATGAAAAAGAGTCTATTTGACTAATATAGGCATTCATTAATTGCCCCTCATTTGCACCAATTTGAAAATCAAGAGAGTTATCAACTATATTTATTGTTTCTACTGTAACAACATCTGTAGTTTGAAAATCAAATGCACGAGTTGCTGTATTCCACTCAACTTGAAGATTATAATTTGCATCAAACTCTATATCTATTCCATCAATAACCCCTTTTAAACGATTATCAGAAACAGTATCTGTACCAATAATTTCACCAGTTAGTGCCTCTCTAACAGTTATATCCATCTCATTATTTCTAGCCTCTTGAATGGTTGAAACACCAAGAGCATTTAATAAATCTTCACTTCCTGCAAAAAAGAATCTTCCATCTCTATCTGTTTTAGGTGATCTAACAACAATTGAACCTTTCATATGTTCCACTGTTCCAGCTGTTGGAGTATCAATAAAGTCAACAACATGACTATCAACAACAACATCTCCAGAAGACATTCCTAAACCACCATCCCCTTTATCTTTTATTATTGCATCCTCTATTTTTTGAGATAAGCCATCAAGTGTATCAAGTGGATCAATAAGAATACTTACTGATTCTCCAACACCATTATAAATAGTAAGATACTCTCCATGATCTCCAAGAATAAAGTTTCCATCTGCATCATAAAATCTATCAACATCTATTAATCTTGTATGACCAGATGCATCACCACCACCATTTACAACATTAAAACTTATACTTCCATCCGATAGTGGTTGACCAGTTATACTTTCATTAAAAGTAACACTCATATCACCAAATTCAATGTGACCTGTTTGAGAGTTAATCCAAGCAGTAGTCATAACAGTACTTGCATCATCAAGAGTTCCATCTGTATAACCAAAAACAGCACCTGTTTGAGGAAGACTATTTGATGGATCAAAAGCATCTATTCTTACTAAATCCCTTCCAGCAGTATTATCATTATCATTCATTGCTAGAAGCATTCTATCTCCGACCTGAAACATTGCTCCAGAACCACCATCAGTAAATGCAGCATTAAACTCTAAAGTAAACTCCCCATCTGTTACTAATGTATCTGTCGCTCCATTCCAAATATCATCTGCTGAATACCAAGTTTCACCTTGATCAAAAGATATTCTTGCATCCAAGCCAGCGACTCCAATAGTTCCATCACTTGTAAACTCTATAATTGCATAGCCACCTGTTGCTGAATTACTATTAGTTGTAAAAGCATCAGTTGCTGCTGCACCTAAAACACCAACTCCTGTTATTGCTTGTGAACCATCCTGAACATATTGACCAACAATACCATAAACATCTGCCGCACCAACTTGAAGAGTTCCATCTGCCCCTTCATCAACATTTACAGTATAGACCACATTATCATCTGTTGTTGGAATTAATCCATCAATATTTGAAACACCAGATATACCTGTATTGGATTCAATTCCACCAGAAAATGTATGAACTCCTAAATCTGCTGGGTCTAAACCAGTCCCTGAATTTACAGAAACTTGAAATCCATTTCCAGCAACACCAGACTCTCTTGAACTTAGTGTTACATTTCCTGCACCATCATGATTTGCAATAATATAACCATTCAATCTTTGATCAGCATTTAATGCATCAACCAATTCCTGTGCATTTCCTGTAGCTGTACCAGCAGTTGTATTAAATAGAAAATTTACATCTCCATTTCCAAAATCAAATGTTAAATCAACACTCCCTGCAGCTGCAACTGTTGTTATATCTCCAGACATAATAGCTGGAACACCATTTAAATTAAGTTGTCTTACACCTGATTCACCATCTTTTATTCTAAAAACAGATGTCTGTTTTACCTCTGGAACTCCTGGATTAGAATGAATCTCCATTGAATAAGAGCCATCACTAACCTGTCCACGAACAATAGCTGTAATATTTGATGATGAGGTTGACCAGAGAGCACTTGCCTCTCCTGTTAAAAGTCTTTTTGTGTTAAATTCAGTTCTTGTTGATATTGCATCAACCTCTTTAATAAGTGACTCAACTTCATGTTGAACCTCTAATCGATCATCTGCAGTTAATGTACCATTTGATGATTGAATTGCAAGCTCTCTCATTCTATGAAGAATTGAATGAACCTCATTTAAAGCACCCTCTGCTGTTTGTATTAATGATATTGCACTTTGTGCATTCTCTTCCGCTCTTGTTATACCTCTAATTTGAGTTCTCATACGTTCAGAAATAGACAACCCCGATGGATCATCTGCAGCCGAATTAATCCGCAATCCGCTAGATAACCTTGAGATTGATTTCGTCATCAAGTTATTTGCTGACACTAAATCATTATGAGAAGAAAGAGCAGCAAGATTGTTGTTAATTGACAACATAACCACCTCCTATTAATTTATAGTATCGGAGTTGCTCATTCCGATAGATAGCGATGAGAAACATTCATCTACCTTACTAAAGCAATCGTTTTTCCAACTTTTTTTTTTCAATTTTTTTATTTTTTTAATATTTTTATAAAAAAAATAGATGTTTTT
>JAFGXH010000256.1 GCA_016936735.1 bacterium | reverse complement strand
TTTTCTATTTTTCTAAAATTGCTTAGAATAAATGGCAATATTTTTCGTTTAATATTAACTGGTTGTTTTTTTAGGAGATACCATGAAATATGCTTTTATTGTTGCAATGTTTTTTGCTGCAACAGTTACTTTTGCTTGTGGTGGTGGTTGTCAAGGTTGCAAACATAAACATGAACACAAACAGGAACAGGCTGAATCTCAAAAAGAGGTAAAAGCTGATTGCAAAGGTGATTGCAAAAAAGAGAACTGCGATTGCAAAGGAAAAGAGAATTGCGATTGTGAAAAGAAAAAAGGTGATTGTCCAAAGAAAAAAGGATAATTTAGTTTTTTATAAATTAAAAAGGGGTTTTTAAACCCCTTTTTTTAATCCTCTATTTTAAATCAAGAAAAAAATTGAATGTTGAACTCTCTTTTGGCTCTTTCTCTTTTGATAATAGTTTTAAAGTGGTTTCACAATCAATTTTTGTTGTGATATGCTCTAAATCAATATAGAATTTTGAGAATCCCATTGAGTTAAGTTTTGAGATTTTTCTCATAAGAGAGAAATCTTTTGTTGAAAATGTTTCTGAAATCTCACCATTTTGTCTGAAAATAAATTTTTCTCCCCGCTGAGAACTTACAAAATCCTCTTTTTTAAGCAATGGATGAGGAGCTCTTGAGACAAAAAGCCTTATTTTAGCAAAAACAGGAACTATAAGATTATCTGAAAACCCTTTTTTTGATATATCTGTAAGCTCATCAGATGTTCCCTCATAAGAGAAAACAGACTCTTTCACCCCTTTTGTGTTAAAAAACTGAACTGTTTGATGATTAAGTATGTTAATTTGAGGTCCTGAGATAAGAGATACTCCTGATTTGTTTTTAAGTAACTCAATAATTGCTAAAGAGGTTACTTCAAATTTTTTCACACCCATTTTGAGTAAGAAATTTATTTTATGCTCTAAATCTCTCCAATTTTTTTCAAAAATAGCAGCAGGAAAAGAGAACCAAACAGATTTCCAATCATATTTATTAATATTTTGCAAGTTTTTATCATTTGCAGTTAATATAATCTCCTTTTTTTGAAAACCAGATGTTAATGGGATATATCTAAAATCAGATAATTTAATATAAAATGATCCAAATGTTTTAACTTCTGAAACCTCTTTTTTTCTTGGATTAACTCTATTCTGAACTATTTTTTGATTTTTTAAAATTGGTTGTGGAAACGGTTTTAGTTTTATTTTTTTTATATCAAAATCTGGTATTTTTGATGACCATTTTTTACTTAAAGGTGTCTCTAATATATAAACTAAATCACCTTTTTCTACAGTTAAATCACCATCATAAGGGATTTTTGCAAATTTTGAAAATTTCTCATTTTTTCTATTGTTAGATTGATTTTCATCTAAATAGATAAGCTCTTTTACTTTAATTGTTGATGTTGTATCTTTTTGAGGAGAGTGTATTCTAATTCTTGAATTTTTCTCTAAAATATCTGTTAATTCAAGAGTTAGTAAACCATTTTTAAACTCTTTCACCTTTCCAATAGAGTTTCCATAAACTCCAGATTGAAATGGCTCTGTTATATTTTCAGGAGATGCTGATGTATAAAATCCATGACTCTCTCTTCTTGAAACAACAGAGTTTAATATTTCAGATGCAACCCCTTTTGCCTCTTCAAAATTATCAAGATTATCTAAAAGATATCTGTAGGCTCTTGTTACTTGATAAACAAACTCTGCAGATTTCATTCTACCCTCAATTTTTAGGGCATCAATACCTGCCTCAACAAGTTTATCAAGAATATCAATTGTATTCATATCTGTAAGAGAGTATAAATAGCCCTCTTTATCACCCTGAAATCTGAATTTTCGCCTACAAACTTGAGCACAAAGCCCTCTATTTGCACTTAAACCACCTAAATAGGATGAGAAATAGCAACTTCCACTTAGGGCATAACACATTGCACCATGAACAAAAGTCTCTATCTCCATTTTTGGAGCTCCCTTTTTAAGGCTTATAACCTCTTCAAGAGTTAAATGTCTATCAGGAACAACTCTTGTAATCCCTAAATCTTGCAAAGCCTTCACAGAGAATCTATTAAATGTTGACATCTGTGTTGAGGCATGAAGCTCTATTTTTTTTGAAAAAATAGCCTGTTTCTGAATTAAATGAAGCATTCCTAAATCCTGAATAATAACTCCATCTGGAGAGATATCATTCAAAAGTTGTAAAAAGTCAAAAAGAGTATTTAACTCTCTCTCTTTTATAAGAGTGTTTAACACAACAAACATTTTTACACTATTTTTTTTCAAAATCTCTCTTATTGAGTATAGCTCAGATATATTAAAATTTCCAGCCTTTCCACGTGCATTAAATTTTTGATATCCTAAATAGACAGAGTCTGCCCCTGCCTCAATTGCAGCATATAGATTCTCTGCTTTTCCAACTGGTGAAAGAAGCTCTGGAACTCTGTTTTTTTTGTTATTCATGAAACCAACCTTTAAAATTATTAAAAAATTTCTGTATTTAAAATAAATCACTAAATATCTTAAAACTCTCTACTTAAAAATAGAAAGTTTTACATTATATTCTATTTTAAACATATTTCAATATGTAATATGAATAAAAGTAGTGTTTTAAAATTTTAGAAAAACAAAAATAGTTTGAATTATGAAATTTAGATTTTAAGAAAAATCTACAAAAAAATAAAAAGATAAAGCAGAGTAAAA
>JAFGXH010000255.1 GCA_016936735.1 bacterium | reverse complement strand
TTCAAGATGATTTTAGTAAATTGAAAGAGACAGATTATCTAAAAATATATTTAGATAATATTGAGTTAAATTCATATCAGGAGTTATTTAATTTTTATCTTGAAGATAATGTGTTTAACAAAAAAGATTATAATATTGAAGATAATGGAGTTACTTATGGTGTTATTGATTATTTTACAACATTTAATGATGATAAAACATATTTAAAACATAAGACATCTCTTTTTATGGATGGAATAAGTTATAGATTCTCTGTTGATGATGCAAAAACATTAATCACTTTTGAGAAAATTAAAGAGAGTGGTGTTTTACCAAATCCACTCCCCATTTTTATTGATAAAAATGAGTTTAAAAATACAGATGATATGATTAAAATTTTTAAAACAGAGAGTTTTGAAACTGGAGAGAAATTAAGTTACTCTCAAATTCTAAAAAAGGTTTTTGAAAAAGATAATAATAAAGTGTTAAAAAATTACTACTTACTATTTTTTCAAGTAGAAAATAAAGAGCTTGTTATAAAAGATTTTGATTTTGTTTCTATGTTTAGATACTCTTTAGAAAAAGAACATCAAAATCCTAAGGTGCTTAATTTATATGAACTATTTAAAGATGGAAAATTAAGAGAAACTATTGAGATAAAAGATATATTTTATTTTGAAGGATATATTATTAGAACTATTTTTAATAACTCTCTTGTTCATATTGATGAGAAAAAAAATAGTTATAAAGTTAAATATTTTGATGATATTGATCCTATTTATGTGAGTGGAGGAGATTCTGTTTATCAGATGATTATAAAATATAGAAAAGCATTTTATGACTATATTTATAAATCAAAAACAGAAGCAATTAGTTGTTATATGTTTGATGAGATTATGTGGAATAGTATTATAGGAGATTTAAGAAAAGATGAGTTGAATGATAAAAAACAGCATACAAAAGAGTACTCTATAAAAGAGAAACTCAATATTTGGTTTAGTTTATATAACTATTTTACAAACAGTTATGGGAGGTTAGATATGTCTTCAAAAATTCCAGAGTTACTAGAGCGAATGAAAAGAATTGCAAACAATCAAGAGGAGCATTTTGAATCTGTTGAGGAGTTTGCTTTTGGAGCAGGTCAAATAATATATTATCTGCTTAATCAAAGTAAAGCAAGTGAAAGAACACATGCTTTATTAGAGCCTTTTATTCAAAAAGTTCAATCAGAACAGTTACAAAACTCAATATCTCAAGCTATTAATGCTTATAAACATGAGATAAGTTTTGGAAAAGGACGTTTTGAAAGATTAGCATCTGAAGTTTTAGCATTTGATACAGATGAGAATTTAAAAAACTATCAAAGATTATTACTTGCTGGATATTTTGCATCACCAGTTATTTATGAGAAAAAAGAGAAAGATAATGAATCAATTTTAGAAGGAGAAGATAATGAATAATCAATTTAAAAACAGAGCTTATGGATTCGTAGTTATTAAATCAGTTAATTCAAATTACAATGCAGATTTTTCTGGTCAACCTAGAACATTACCAAATGGAAAAATCTATGCAACAGATAAAGCTTTAAAGTATACTGTTAAAAACTTTTTAGCTAACAACTATTCAGATGAGAAAATTTTTTATGTTAAAAGATTAAATAGTGATATGAATCCTTTAAGTTTAGATCATGCATATTCAAATGTTTTTCCTGAACATAAAGATTTAGATGCAAAACAAAAAGAAACAAAATCAATTATCCTTAAAGATATTTTAAGTTGTCTTGATATAAGATTATTTGGTTCTACTTTTGCAAAAAAAGCAAAAGGTGGAAATATTGCTCTCTCAATTCATGGTCCTGTTCAAGTTAATCATGGTGTTAATATTTGGTGTGAAGGAAACATATATTCAGAACAGATTACATCACCTTTTAACTCAAAAGAGGACAGTAGTAATGAGCAAACAACAATAGGACGTCAATCAAGATTAGAAGAGGGACACTATCTTCATCATTTTTCAATAAATCCTAAAAATATTGAAGAGATTACAAAATGTGGAGCAGAGGGAACTCAATCATTAACTCAAAAGGATATTGATCTTTTAAAAGAGGGATTAAGAAAAGGGGCAACATATTATGACTCTGCATCAAAAGCTGGAACAGAGAATGAGATTCTTTTTTATGTTGAGTTAAAAGATGATTCAAAAATTGTTTTACCAAACTTTACAGAGATGGTAAAACTCTCAGATTCAAAAAAAGATGGAAAAAGATATTTTGATTTAGAGATGATTAAAGCAGAATTAGAGAAACACTCTAAAGATATCTCTAAAATTGAGATATATTATAATAAAAACATAACAGTTATTGAGAATTTACCAGATAATTGTCAAGAATTTGATTTATAATATTAACTAAATGATTGTAACTATTAAGATTGGATAATTTTTTTAGTATTAAAATTTATCTTTCTTGATAGTTACTCTCTATTTAATTGGAGTTGATATGAAAAAACTAATCTCTTTTATTATAAAGTCAGAGATGGGATTTTTAAAAAAGCCAGATATAAATGATGGAATATATTTAACTTATAATATGATTCATAAACCATCTATTTTGGGAATTCTTGGAGCTATTATTGGATTAGAGGGATATAAAGAGGTTATAAAACAGAAAGTTGAAAAGCCAAAAAAAAATAGTAAAGCTCTTTTTACTGAAGAGAAAGAGATTAATAACTCTATTCAATATCCAGAGTATTATCAAAAATTGCAAAATATTAAAATTGGAATCAAACCAATTGGAGATGATAAAGGGAATTTTCAAAAAACAGTTATTAAATATAATAATAATACTGGATTTGCAAATAAAGGTGGTGCAAATCTAATGATTTCTGAACAGACTTTAATATCTCCATCGTATAAGATATATCTTTTGTTAGATTTAGACAATGAGATTGAGAGTAAACTTTATAGTTTTATTAAAGAGCAAAAGGCGGAGTTTTTACCATATTTAGGAAAGAATGATTTCTCTCTTTGGTGGGATAAAAATAGGGTAGAGGAGTATGAGTTTGAGAAACTTGAAGCTGCAAAATCATTCTCTATTGATACTATTTTCAAAAAAGAGGAGGCAATTGTTAATCATATTTTAAAAGCTGTAACAAGAAGAGAGTTTTCTCAAGAAAAAAATAGTTTTTTCTATTTTGAAAAACTTCCTATTGGTTTTAATGAGAAACTATTTCAATATGAACTTGCCGATTTTGCATACACAAATGCTAAACTATCTGAATCAATAAAAATTGAATCTGAT
>JAFGXH010000254.1 GCA_016936735.1 bacterium | reverse complement strand
TCTTTTATTTTTAGAGTTCCAAAATTAAAATCTATGTTGGGAGCAAACTCTCTTTTAGGAGAGTTTTTTGCAAAAGAGTTGCCTAGTTTAATGAATGATGGAGTTAATTTAGTTAAAAAACTAAACACAAATAGAAAGGATTTGATGGAAAAATTAAACATCACACAGAGTGATATTGATAAACATTTTGATGATACTGATAAAAATAGTTTTAAAGATGATATCATTGCCAATTTTGAAAAAGGTATTATTTGCTCTGCTGGAGGTCACTTTGAGGCTCTTTTTTGTTATGAAAAGAGTGCAAGAGATTTTTTAGAAGAGGCACTAAAAAAAGCAAATGAGACTATTCCAACAGTATCACTATCACATTTTTTGGTTGAGATAAAAGATGATGACAAACCAGACTCTTTAAGAAGTAAACCCAATTTAGCAACAAATATAAAACCTGAAACATATCAACTAATTGATTCTCCATATTTTTATACATCAACTGTTGATGGAGAGCTTCCAGAGTTGGGAGATAATGAAGACAAAGAGTCTTTAATATCAAAAACATTAAATAAACAGGGAGTTAAATTTTACAATAAAAATACCTTTGATTTTTTATCTGCTTTTCATAAAAAACATATTAAAAAAGTTTTTCATAATAAAAACTCTAAAAATGATTTAATTCAGAGTTTTGATTTAGAGGATATTAAAAAATCAAGCCTTATTCCAGATAATAATAAAATTGCAATAATTGCTGTTGATGGAAATGGTATGGGAGATAGATTTAAAGAGTATAACAAAACCCTTAAAGATAAATCTATTTTTGAGTATTTTATTGAGGTTGAAAAATTTTGGTTTGAACAAAGACAAAATATTAGAGATATGGTTAAGGCAGGTTTAGATTATTTAGAAATTGAAAATGAAGAGAATAAAAATGAAAAAGATGAGAAAAATAAAGATATTTATGAAATTTTTCCATTAATTATTTTTATGATGGGAGGGGATGACCTTCTTGTTATATCAGCTCCAGAGTTGGCATTTCCTTTTATTGAGGGGATGAGTAATCATTTAGATAAAAAAAACAAAAGTCAACAAAGTCAAAAAAATAAAGATAAAAAAGATGATTCCTTTAGTTTCTCTGCAGGAGTTGCATTTGTGAAACATAGTTTTCCTTTTGTTAAAGGGCATGAGTTGGCAGAGTCACTTTTATCAAGTGCAAAAATTAAAAGTAAACAGAATGAAAAAAATGAAAGTAAAAAATCATCTATTGATTGGCATATAAACTTTAGCTCACAAATTGATGATATTTCTGATATTAGAGAGCGAGAGTATTTTTTAAACTATAATGATGGTGATAGTGAGGTTTTTGAGGTTTTAACAAAAAGACCATATAGTATTAGTGATTTAGGAGCTTTTATGAATAAAGCAAAAGCTATTCATGATAGTTACTCTAAAAATAAAGATAAAGCTGGGAAAAACAAATATAAAGCCCTTAGAACAAATTTAAAACAGGGTAAAAAATATACAGAGTATTTTTCTGAAGATCTTATTTATGAAAAAAAAGATTCTGAAAAAACATCAGAAAAAACTGATGATTTATGTAAGTTTTCATATGAAAAAATTAGTGATTTAACATATGAAAAATATGATTCAAAAAATGGTGAAAGAAGTCTTAAAACAGTTTATATAAATGATGCTCTTGATTATATAGAGTATCTTGATTTTTTTGAAAGAAAAAATAGGTAGAAAAAACTCTATTTATTGGAATTTTTATTTTATAAGTTGGTAAAAGTAAAAATTTTTTACTAAAAAATATTTCTTATTTTTATATAAGGGGATTCAATGAAAAAAGTTGAGATAGATTTCACAATTGAGGCAAAAGAGGATCTACATATTGGTAGTGGTGTTGACTCTATTGGTCTTTATGATGATGGGGTTGTTAAAGATGATGATGGTTTTCCAACAATAAAATCGGAAACACTAAAAGGGATGATAAAACAGTCTTTAAGAGAGGTTAAAGCTTTTTATAACTCTATTGGTGAAAAAAGTATTAATAGAGAGCTTTTATTTACTAAAATTTTTGACTCTTTTATTGATAGAGTCTCTCTTGATTTAAAGATTTATAAAGTTGAATCAAATTTAGAAAACCCATATATTATTCATACATTTACAAAAATTGATGATGATAAAAGAAAGGCAGAAGAGGGTTCTCTTCGGTCACTTGAGTTTGTTTCAAAGGGTTATAAATTTGGAGTAATATTAAGTTATGTTTTTAATGATAAAGATTTAGATAAAGATTCAAACGCAGAAGCTATTTTTAAATTTTTAGAAGAGGGAGTTTTAAATTTAAAATGGCTTGGTGGGTCAAGAAGACGTGGTTTTGGAGAGGTTCATTGTGAAATTAAAAAGAGTCATATTAAAGAGTTTATTATTGATAAATCTCTAAAAGATAACACTTCAAATCTTGAGGTTGCTTTTGTTTTAGAGCTTGAGGATGATGTTACAATTGGTGGTGGTTCAATTAGTGGAAACCATATTGAAACTCTTGACTATATCCCTGGTTCAACAATATTGGGTGCATTAAGAAGTAAATATTATATGTTAAATCACAGAGACTCAATTTTTGATGATAACTCTATGATTGCAACATTTTTTTATCCAATTGATGACAGGATTTTTGAAAAAATTAATGAAAATACAACATCTTTACCAGATATTATTCCTGTTCCAGCATCACTAAGAAAAAAAAAGGAGAAGGATGATTTTGGTCGTGATGAAAATAAAACAGTTCCATATTGGATTCTATCTCCACTCAAAAAAGATGACAAAAAGATGCTAAAATTTATAGCATCTCAAGATACATTAAAACCTAAAGATGATAAAAAACCAGAGTCCAATATTGATAAAAATTGTAACAACTCATCACCAAATCAAGCAGATGAATCCTCTGACAAAAGTATTAAAGGTGGCTATATTTATCTTAATGAATCATCTAATTTAGAAATGGTAAAAGTTAGTAAAACAACCATTTTAAGAAATAGAATAGATCCTAAAAATCAATCCTGTAGTAATTTTGATAGTAATTCTGAAGGAGAGCTTTTCTCTCAAGAGCAGATCTCAAAAGAGACAAAATTTGTTGGTTCAATACTGTTTAAAAGTGTTGAAAATGCAAACAAATTTTATAATTTTATAAAACAATTCAATAATAGTGAACTGCCAATTCATATTGGAAGAGGTGGAAAAATTGCAAAAATTAAAAAACTATTTTTTGTTAAAAATAGAGAGCCTATTAATATTAAAGAAGTGTTTACGTTAACTTTTGTTACAGATGCAATATTTTTTGATGAAAATCTTAAACACTATCCTGTTTTAGATGCAGATATTTTGGCAAAAGAGTTAAATGAGTTTGAACATAAAGATATTTTTAATAAAGATGATTTTGAGTTTAAAAACAGTTTATCAAGCTCATCAATATATCAATCTATTAGTGGAACATCAGGATTAAAAAGATTTTCAGAGTCTGTTTTAAAAAAAGGGAGTTGTTATCTTATAGAGCTAAAAAAGGATATTGATGAGACAAAATTAGAGTCTCTTAAAAGAATTTTATCAAAAGCTCAAAGAGAGGGATTTGGATATAGAACAGAGGAGGGATTTGGTCAATTTAGAGTAAATCATCCTATTCATGATTTTAAAATTGATAAAAGTGATGATAAAGATAAAACTAAACCAAAAGAGTTTTTTATAAAAGGAAAGTCTGTTAAGAGAGATAATGTTTCTAAAAACAGAGATAATGTTTCAAAAAACAATGAAAAATTTGAAAAAATTGATGTAAAAGTTAAAGATCACAACAAAAAGGGGCTAACACCATCAATAATTAGCCATCTTTATGGAAAATTAGAGGCAAATGTAAGTGATATTGATATTAAAGAGTTTTTTGAACACAATAAAACAAGAGAGGCTTTAGGTGAAAAATATAAAGCACTTGAAGAGATATATAATGATTTAAAAGATGATAAAGAGGTTTTAAAACTTGTTTTATTAAAACTTAGAAAAAATAAAGGAGAAAAGTGATGGGAAAAAATAAAAAAAACATAAGAGATTTTCAAAAAATAGCTCAAAATAATACTCCTAAAAAGGAGAAAATTGAGACTAAAAACAGCTCTGATAGTTACAAAAATATAACAGAGAGTGAAAACTCTTCTCAAAAAAAAGAGATTTCTGAAAATAAAGAGAAAACAGTTTTAAAAACTAGAGAGATAAAAAATGTAGGAAAGATTTTTTATAGATTTGATATGAAACTAAAAACAGCTCTTTATATTGGAAAGGGAATGAGTGACCCTGCAGGTGTGGAGGAGTTTTATAAAAATGGGGCTGGAGAGTTTGTTATTCCTGGAACATCAATTGCGGGTGTTTTTTTAAGCAGAGCATCCGATTTAGGAATTTATAAAAAAAGTGAAAATCAATCAAATAAAAATGATATTTTTGCCTCAAGAGTTGTTTTTCGTTCTACTGTTTTAAACAATGCTGTTTTAAAAATTAGAGATAGAGTTAGAATTGATTCATCTAAAAAAGTTGCACAGGATGGCTCAAAATTCTCATATTGGGAGATTGAACCAGATAATGAAACAGATAATAATGGTTTTAGTTTTAATTTTATTGTTGAGATTGATGGTTTATCTTTTATGGAAGATAAACAAACAAAAAAATCTGAAAATTTTGATAAAATGATGGAGAAAGAGGCTTGTGGAGATGATTTAGATGAGCTTCAGTCTGAAAAAGAAAAAAACAAAGCATTTTCTAAAAGAGATATATTAACAATTCAAGAGGCTGATGAGATTATACAAAAAGTTGCCTCCTCTTTTATGAAAGATGGTGTTGCATTTGGAGGACACACATCATCTGGAAATGGGTGGTGTGAACTTAAAAATATCTATAGAGTTGATTTAAATCAAAATAATTTTAAAGAGTATCTTAACTGTAAAGATATTTCTGATTTTGTTTATAATAAATCAGCTTCAGTTTTAGATGAGATAAAAAAAATTGATGTTAAATCTGTTTATGATTTATACACTTTAAAGGTTGCTATTGGCTCTGGTGATGATGATTATGGTGTTAATTCCCTTTTAATTGGTGGTGGAAACTCTCATGTGAGTTTAAATACATCAGGTTCAGATATCTGTTTTGTTAATACAGGAAAAAGAGTTTATATTCCTGGGTCATCAATAAAAGGGGTTTTTAGTGCTTTTATGGAGAAGTATGGAGTTAAAAATTGGGATAGTTTTTTAGGGCATGATAAAGAGGATGGTTCACCTTATGATGAGGGTGGATGGTTTTTAGTTGAGGATCTTTTTCCAAAAATTCATACAAATATAGTAAATGGTAATTTAAAAGTTATTGAAAGACATGCAGAGGATGAGTTTACAAGAGCTATTTTTGAAGGTAGTAAATTTAATGAAGAGGCTCTATTTAACACAACTTTTGAGGGGATTATTAGAGTTACAAAAAGAAAAGTGGATAAAGAGAGAAATGAAATAGACTCTTTAATAGAGGCTTTAAAAGAGGGAATGAAATATAGTTTGATATCTTTGGGAAGTGGTGGAATGTTTCCAAAATTTTCAATTGAAAAAAGGGGTTAATATGACAGAGAGTAATACTTTTAAAGGAAAATATAGTATAGATAAAATTTTAGAAAGAGTTAATAGTTGTGAAAATGGTAGCAAATTTTGGGTTATGGGTGAACGTTTTTGGAGTATGGATTTATATAATAGTGTCCAAACAGGAAAATATGAAAAAACAGGAGTCTTTTTTAGCAAACAGCCATCAAAAGAGATTAATTTCTACTCTGATTGTTATAAACTCTATTTTTTTAATTCTGATATGCAGATTTTTTGTGTTAGAAAAAATAGCAATTCCAATTTTAATGTTGTTGAATCTCATATTAAGGCTGAAAAATCTAAAGAATATTTTAGTCATAACACACAAGATGTAAAAAAAGGGGATGCAATTCATCGTTATCCATTTGCTGTTAAAACCTGTTCTATTCCAAAAGAACTATGTGAAAAAAATATTCTTGTTATAAAAGAAAGTAGTGGTGATTGGAGGTTTTATCATGAGTAGAGTTGGAGATGCAATTGAAAGATTGCCATACCTTTTTGTTTCTGTTGATGATTCAAATGAGGATAAAAAGTTAGTGGAGGAGGTAAAGCTTAATGAGTATAGTGAAGAGCTTTTAAATGGCTCAATTCAATGCTCAATGTTAGCTTTAAATCAGATTTGTGTTGGAAATTCTCAAGATGTTATTCCTGAAAATGAGCAAACTGTTGTAACACCATTAGTTGTTGATGGAAAAACACTTATATCACCACACAGTTTGAGAGGAATGGT
>JAFGXH010000253.1 GCA_016936735.1 bacterium | reverse complement strand
ATAGTTTGACTTTTATTTTTTTTTATATATAATAATAACTCTTTATTCGGAGGTATATTATGGCATCAGGTACCAAAAAAAGAAAAATTATTGAGAAAAACAAAAGAGTTGCTCAAGGGAAAAGCCGTAAAGCAGATATTCGTAAAAATGGAACAACACCTGCGTTTCCAATTCATGTTGAAGCTGCTAAATAGTTGAACTGGCGATCCTTTTTTCATTTTTTACTAGCACACCACTACAAAGATGAGTATAACCGATGTTATAACATTGGAGGTATTCATCTTTGTGCAAGGTGTTCTGGTCTTTATCCAACTCTTGTAATAACAATGATAGCTCTATATTTTTATAAGTTACCAATTGAAATTTATGGAGTTTTTCTATTTTTTTTTCCAATTCCACCAATAGTTGATTGGAGTTTTTCAATCTTATTTGGAAATAGAGGTATTAATATTATTAGAACAATAACAGGTATTTTAGCAGGAGTATCTGTTGGAACATTACTTCATTTTCATATAAGAGACCCATTTAATATATATACAATGGGTTTAATAATGTTTTACTCTTTTTCACTTCCAATTGTATTTTTTATAAGAGTTCTTTTTAAAGATAAAAATTATCTATAAATTATCAATTAAAATTTGAATTTTTTGTAAATAATTGTTATTTTAGTTTTGTTTTGGGGAAGAATAAAATGGAATTAACAGAAAAACAAAAGAAAAGAAGAGAGTCAGGAAACAAAAAGGCAAAACTAACAAAGATGGATGATTCAATAGAGTTAAAATGTAGCTGGTTTAATCACGAAACACTATTTTACTTTATAATGTTTTTAATGTTATGGATTGTATATTTTTTAATTAGTAATAATCTGATTTTAACTCTTTTTGTATTAAGTATAATTTTAATATTTTTTACCTATAAACTATTTAATAAAACAGTTATTTATACAACAAAAGATAGTTTTAGAATATCATATCTACTATTGCCATTTTGGAAAAAAACAGTTCCAACAAAAAAAATAGCTCAATTTTATTGTAAAAAAGAGGAGAGATATTTTAGTTTAATACTTTTTGATGGTAAATTAGAAACAACTGTTTTTCACTCAAAAGACCCAGAAACAATATACTATATTGAGGATGTTTTAGAATCATTTTTAAATATAACAGATGATTTTTTTACAAATGAGTATAGTGAAGAGAAGTTTCAATAAACCCCCTCTATTTTTTAATGAAATAACTTTTATTTTGAGATTTTATAAAAATTTAATCATCTGATTTAAACGATTATACTATTTACCTGAATTAATAAGCTCTGTAAGTTTAGGAACTGCACTAAAAGCATCCTCAACAAGGCCATAATCTGCAACTTCAAAAATCGGAGCCTCATCATCTTTATTGATAGCAACAATAACTTTTGAATCTTTCATTCCTGCAAGATGCTGAATTGCACCAGATATTGCAACTGCAATATATAGATTTGGTGCAACACTTTTTCCTGTTTGTCCAACTTGTAAATCGTTTGCTGCATATCCAGAATCTACAGCAAGACGTGATGCACCAATTGCACCACTTAAAGCATCTGCAAGTGGTTCTAGTAGTGAATTAAAATTCTCTTTTGATTTTAATCCTTTACCGCCAGATACAATAGCCATTGCCTCAGTTAATTCAGGGCGAGTAGATTTATTCTCTTCAAGTGATATAAATTTAACATTTGGTGTTGAAATAGTTGATAATGTTACCCCCTCAATAGGTGAAACATCTCCTTTTTCTGCTGCAGAGTATGCTGAAACTCTAACACTTACTACTTTTAGAGCTGTTGTAATCTCTGTTAGTGCAATAGCTGCTCCTGCCCAAATTGGTCGTTTAAATAGAAGTGAATCACCATCTTTTTCTGTTCCAATAATATCAGATGCCATTCCAGCATTAAGTTTTGCTGCTACTCGTGGAAGAAAATCTTTTCCAGTTGTAGTTGATGTTGAAACTATATATTCATAATTGTTTTTAGTTACAACCTCATAAACAGCTTCAGCATATGTTTTTGCTATAAAATTTTGAAATAGTGGAGATGATGAAAATAAAACTCTCTCAGCTCCATATTCAGATAGCTCTTTTGCAACACCCTCAACATCACTTCCAAGAACAAGAATATCAAAAGAGAGATTCTCTTTTTTTGCAAATGATATTGATGAAAGTGTTGTTTTCTTAAGTTGATTATCTCTTTGTTCTGCAATAATTAATATTTTACTCATCTCTCCCCCTATAATACATTAGCCTCATTTTTAAGTTTATCATAAAGCTCCTCTACAGAGGAGACTTTTATTCCACCTTTTCTTTGAGGAGGTGCAATAAGTTTTTTAAAAACAACTTTTTGTTTTTCAGGTAAAGAGATATCTAACTCATCAAGTTCAACCTCTTTTAACTCCTTCTTTTTTGCTTTCATCATATTTGGAATTGATGGATATCTTGGTTCATTAAGTCTTAAATCAACAGATATTAATGCAGGAGTTGGTAATTCAAGTGTTTCTAAACCACCATCAACCTCTCTAATAACTTTAATTGCATCATTTTGATACTCTATTTTTGATACAAATGTTGCTTGAGGTAGATCTAAATATTCAGCAATAAGTTGTGGAATTTGTGATGAGTCTCCATCAATAGATTGTTTTCCTAAAATAAATAGATCTGGCTCCTCCTCTTTATAAATTGCAGCTAAAATTTTTGCAATTGAGTCAGAATCTAAATTTTCACCATCCTCAACAACAACTCTAATAGCTCTATTTGCTCCCATTGCAAGACCATGACGAATCTGCTCATCATATTCATCATCACCAATAGCAACTAGAACTACCTCTCCCTCTCCATCCTCTTCAACTTTTTGAACAGCAGCCTCTATTGCAATCTCATCAAATGGATTTATAGCATAATTAGCATCATCTAAATCAACTCCAGTTCCATCATTTAATACTTTTATTTTCATTTCAGGATCTGTTACCCTTTTACAAGTCACCAGAAATTTCATTATTCCTCCTTCACTATTATTCCATTGGTTATAAAATGGTTTATTTCATTAACAACCTGTTCTATCTCATCTTGAGTCTGTTTACTTTTTTTCAAAACCCAAGAGAGACTTATCTGATCTAATATTCCAAATATCATTTTCCAAAGTAGAGATATATTCAAATCATCTCTAAATATCTTTTGATTCTGTCCATCAACAATTATTCCTTTTAGAACTCCAAGATATTCGCGAAATTTTATGTTAGAGTAGTTTTTAATAAAACGTGTACTTTGTCTTAATTCAACAGTAAATAAACCTGCAAGATAGTGATTTTCACATAAAACAGAAAGATGAGTTGTTATAAACTGTTTTAATTGTGATATAGGTGAAGACTCTTTACAAATATTTTTCTCTAAAATACTATTAAATAGAGTCATCTTCTCTTCAAAAATTGCAATTAGGATATCCTCTTTTTTTTTAAAATAGATATAGATAGTTCCATCAGCAATACCAGCCTCTTTTGCAATTGCAGAGATTTTAGATTGGTTGTATCCCATTTTTGCAAAAACTCGAAGAGCAGACTCAAGAATATGCTCCCTTTTTTGTATTTTAAGTTTTTCTCGATTAGTTTTTATATTTTCACTCATAAAACCCTATAAAAGATATTAAAATATGAATGAATCTTCACTCATATTTTAAAATAACAGCAATATTTACTATTGTCAAGAACTCTTTAACAATAAAATATGAATAAATATCTATAAAAAGAGCCAAACAGATGAAATATATTGTAAAAATATAAAGCTAAATAAAAACTCAATTTGAAATCTTGCTTTTTTATAAACCAATTAATATAATGTGCTAGAGAATTTAAAGATTTTTATAGTTTTAAATCTCTTTTAAATCTATTTAGAGATGTTTGTAAATTAAATAAAAGTAACTATTCAGCGGAAACCGGTTTTAGCTATTTTTTTTAAATTTTAAAAGAACCCCCACCCTAAATCCCTCCCCACTATGTGGAGAGGGACTTAAAGATATTATGATTTATT
>JAFGXH010000004.1 GCA_016936735.1 bacterium | reverse complement strand
TTTTTTTTTTTATCTTTTTTTATTTTTTTTTATCTTATATAAAATTTACAAAAAATTAACTCTGTTTTCACTTTATTTTTTAGGGTTGTTTTTTAATCTAACTATCTAATTTTGATAAATAATTTAGCAATTTAATCTATAAAACTTTTTCTGCTAAAACTATTTTTTCTATTAGGTATGAATTTAAGTTTTTTAGATTTTAAGAAAAATCTACCCCAAAAGAAAAGAGAATAAAGATAAAAAAGATAGAAAATATATAGATTATAAAAAACTGATAGATAATAAAACTACTCTATTTTTGAAGATATTTTTCTGGAATTTTAATAACAGGTCTTGCTTTAGAACCATTTGCTGGCCCAACAATTCCCTCCTTCTCCATAATCTCTATAATTCTTGCAGCTCTATTATAACCAAGCTTTAAGCATCTTTGAAGATATGAGGCAGAGATTGCCTTATTTTCAGCAGCGATTCTTAATGCCTCCTCGAATTTCTCATCTTTATCATCATCAGTAATGGCAACAGTTGTTGAATCATCTGAATCATCATATTTATCTAAAACAGATAAATCATATGTTGGAGAGCCCTGAAGTCGAAGAAAATCTAATATTTTTTTCTGCTCAGAGGTTGATATCCAAGGTGATTGAACTCTTATTAAATCAGAGGTTCCTGGTGCCATATATAGCATATCTCCTTGACCTAATAGTTTCTCTGCACCATTCTCATCAATAATAATTCTTGAGTTGCTTGCACCCTTAACAGAAAGAGCAACTCTAACAGGTAGATTAGCTTTAATAATTCCAGTAACAACATCTTTATCTGGTCTTTGAGTTGCAATTACAAGATGAATTCCAGCTGCTCTAGCCTTTTGTGCAATTCTAGCAATAGATATCTCAACCTCTTTTGCAGCAACCATCATTAAATCTGCATACTCATCAAGAACAATCACAATATAAGGTAATTTTTCTGGAATCTCAAAGTCTGTTTTTAAATTATCAATCTCAATATTAATATCATTTAATATATCAATTCTCTCTTGGTCTGAGATTGTATTATCAGCAAAAATAAGATGTCTTTTCTCCTCAAGTATTGCCAATTTCTCTTGAATAGTCTCTAGTTGTGCATCCTCAATTATCTCCTCAACCCTTTCATTATAGGATAATATATCTTTTTCACCAAAATCTGCAATAAGTTTATATCTTCTCTCCATCTCATCAACAGCCCAAGAGAGAGCATGAGATGCCTTTTTAGCATCTGTTATAACAGGAAATAGCAAATTAGGAATCTCATTATACATAGAGAACTCTAACATTTTAGGGTCAATTAAAATAAATTTAACCTCATCCGCTGTTGCATTATATAGAACAGATGTAATCAATATATTTGTAAAAACAGATTTACCAGAACCAGTTGTTCCCGCAATAAGAAGATGAGGCATTTTTGCTAAATTGGCAATAACAGGTTGTCCAGATATATCTTTTCCTAAAACAACAGTAAGTTTAGATTTTTTAAGCTGTTTTTTATACTCATCTGAGGCTAAAATCTCTTTTAACCAAACAGTCTCTCTAATTTTATTAGGAACCTCAACTCCAATAACCCCTTTTTCATTAATAGGAACCATTCTAACATTTTTAACTTTTAATTCACTTGCAATCTCATCAGAATATTTTGTAACGGCAACAATTCTTGTACCTTTTGTTGCTTTTAATTCATAAGTTGTTAAAGTTGGTCCCTGAAAAATCTCTTTTATAACACAACCTTTAACACCAAAATCCTCAAGACATCCAACTATTGTATTTGCATTTTGATTAAGAAACTCCTCATCAATATTGCTATTTTTAGGCTCTTCATAATTTAAAAACTCAAGTTTTGGTAACTCATAATTACTATCAGAATCACCACTCTCATCAACAAATATATTTTGTCTATGTTCAGCAACTTTAATAGTTATTTTTTGATTTATCTCCTCAAGTTCATCCTCCTCTTCATCAATATTATCAAAAACATTTTGAAAAAGTTTTGGTCTACTTTCTGAATCTAAATCATTCTCCTCTAATTCATCATCTAAATCCTCATTAGCTTCATCTAAATCACTTTCTAACTCATCTATTTCACTACTATTTTCATCTGAATCATCTAATTCATCAATAGAGTTGATAATATTAATTTTTTCATCTGAAATTTTCTCAATATTCTCTGCATTTTTTGAGTTAGAAAAATCCTCCTCATCAAGTTCAGCAAGAGCAAGTTCAAAATTTTTGAATTTTATTGCTGGAGGAGTTACAACAGAATTATTCTCTTTTTGGTTACTAGACTCTGTTTCAATAACTAAATGAGAGGCATCTGTTTCAATATCACTGTTAATATTACTATCTATATTTTTTATAGCATTATTACTCTTTTCGTCAGAATCAGAATACTCCTCTGATTTAGATAGCTCCTCTCTTAGGGTGGGTTCTAAGCTACTATATTCAGTTAAAATACTCTGTGTAGAATCAACATTGCTATTTTTATCAGAATTACTACTCTTTTCTATAGCATTATTACTCTCTTTATCAGAATCAGAATACTCCTCTCTTGTGGTTGGTTCTAAGCTACTGTTTTCTAAAATAGTATTATTTTTAATCTCTTCAGATATTTTAGTTTTTTTAGAATCTTTATTTGAATCTTTTTGATTTTCTCTGTTTTTTTCATTATTTTTTGGTTGTAGATTGCTGTTATCTTTTTCAAAAACAGATTGAGTTTCAGTTGAGTGATTTTTCTCATAAAAATCTACACTATTATCATCAATTTTTCTATAAAACCCTTTAGATAAAACAAAAATTTCACTATTTTTACTACTATTCTCAAAATCACCATTTGCAACTTTATTTAAATTCTCATTAATTTTTTGAGAATCTACATCAAAACTATTTTCAAACTCAGAGTTTGAGTTTACACTACTAAATGTGAAACCATCTTTTGAACTATTTTCAGAATATTTACTATTTTCAGCAGTTTTTGATTTTACAAATTGAGGCTCATTTTCTGTTTTACTAGATTGATATTTTTTGAAAGAGTCTTTTTTATTAGAGATATTATCCTCTGTTTTTTTATCTGATGAACTAACAAACCATCCATCCTCATCAAAAACATCAGAGATTGTTTTACTATCCTGTTTAAACTCTTTCTGTTCTGCTCTTTTATCTCTCCAAGCTCTATATTTTGCAATCAATCCTGAAAAAATATTTGCAGAAAAATTAACTATTTTTACTGATAAATATTTATAAAACTCATACATCAATGAGATAATTGGAATATTTGATATTGTAATAAATCCAACTAAAAACATAAAAGATAAAACAAGATATGTACCAACTTTATTTAATAAAGAGACAGCAAAAGGTGCTACTAAAATACCCATAAAACCGCAATATAGAGTATTATAATCTGTATAAATTCCAATAAAAGATGATATTATTGATACAATTAAAAAATATTGAAGTAAGAAATATATTGGTTTAATAGTTGGAATAAAATTTCTTTTTAAAAAATAGAAAAATATTCCAAGAGGAATTAAATATGCAGATATTCCAAATATTTGGAAAAATATATCTGAACTATAACTTCCTAAACGTCCTAAAACATTACTAACAGTTCCACTACTAACTCTATTAAATGATGGATCTGTATAATGATGAGAGTATATTGATAGGGTTAAAAATATTGTTCCAAATATTTTTCCCAAAAATATAGCCTCTTTTTGAAACTTTATTATATTTTTAGGTATAATTTTTTCTGTATTTTTCTGTTTTGTAGATTTTTTTGTTTTACTTTTAGAAGTTTTTTTTAAGTTCTGTTTAATATTCATAAAACATCCTCTTTAAACCAAACACATATTAAACAATCAAACCCTTAAAAGTCAAAAAATCGTTTTTTTAACTTTTTCATATCTTAGTGATATTGTTATTAATATTTGATTTTTCTAAAAAAATAAAAGATAATTAAAAACTTATTATTGAGGTTGTTATTATGAAATATTTTTATCTATTTTTGTTCCTATCAATATCAATATTTGCAACTGAGAACAGAAAAATTCCACTACTTTATCTTAATGGAAATAGTGAATCTTTTTTTGTTTTGGGAAGTGATATTCCATTCAATATTGATGTATTTGAAAAAACAGATTGGATTAGTGTTGATAAATTAAGTGGTGATTCAATGTTTCAAACTGCTGTTACTATTTATGGAACAAAAACAGATGATTTAAGTGGGGTAAAATATAACTCAATCAAAGTTAATTTTAAAAATAGCAAAGGGAATAGTGACTATATTCTTATTCCTGTTGTTATGGCAAATAGTAGTTTTAGTGATAGTTATTTGATAAAAAATCTTCCACAAAAATATATTAAATTAACAACAGAGTTAGATAATATTGAGGTTAATTTAATGATGACTCCAAGTGGAAACTATGTTTTTGAGATAATTAATTTGGAGAATCAATATAAGTTATTTAACAAAACACCAAATAGAGTTGCAACACAAACTTATGAGATTGTTTTTCCATGGTTTTGTCTTGAGTTTTGTAGTAGTTCAAGAACAGCAGAGGTTGAACATGCAGAGGTAACACAACAGCTTGATGCTTTAATTGGGGTATCTTATGAGAGATATACAATGAATGGTGGTATTTGGCAAACTCTAAATGTAACTAATCCAACAACACTTATTATTGGAGATTCACTTCAGGCTTGGCCAATGATAAATGCTAATACTCGTCGTCCAGAACATGATGAGGCATATATAACAAACTATATTAATCAATTATGGGATAATAGAGAGGAGTTATCTAATAGTATGATTTCAGAGGCAACAACTAATGGATATACAGGATATTGTCTTGATGTTGAGACTCAAAAAGTTGTAACAGAGACTCAGGATAAATATATTGCTCTTGTTGACTATTTTTCAAAAAGACTTCATGAACATGGCAAAAAACTGATGGTTGCACATGCAACTTGGTCAACAATTGCACCAATGAGTAGACTTTCAGGGGAAACAGAGGTTGATTATGTTGCAACAATGGATCCATATACAAAAAGCACTCTATTTTTTGAAAATAATGGGGATGAAACAAGAGGACAGGCATATAAAGATTATCATGCAATAGAGTCTCATCGACTTATCTGGGGGTTTGCTTGGGAGTATCATGACTCAGCATCACAGGCTAATCAATTTGAGTGGCTTGAAACTAAAGGTTATAATATTGGTGTTGCTGGTGCAGCTGTTTGGAGAACACCTGCTGTTAGCACAAATGGTATAAACTATTATGATGCCTTCAGAAGATACTATCCTGTTGATAAATGTTCAAATAGAGATTGTGGTGAATTTGGAGTTTGTGTCTCTGAAAATGGAGTAACAAGTTGTGATTGTGATAGAGGATATATTTTCAATGGAGATACCTGTATTATTGATGAGGAGGGGATTTGGAAAACCGATTTAGTTACTATTGATTCTAATAAATTCTTTTTAAAAGGGGCTATTCCGTTAATTTCAACAGAAAAAACATCTAATAATGAGTCTGTTTTAGTAGCCTACTCTGATAAAAATAGTCCTTCTTTTGAAGCTATTTGGGAGTTTACTATCCAGATTTC
This sequence comes from bacterium, assembly GCA_016936735.1. GTDB lineage: Bacteria > UBP6 > JAFGXH01 > JAFGXH01 > JAFGXH01 > JAFGXH01. Next base: position 4,095 of record JAFGXH010000004.1, on the reverse strand, counting down.
AGGAGAGTATGATTTAATGATTTATATTCCTGAATTAGAAAATAGTAGTAATATAGTAATATCTCCAAAATTTTTATACACATTAACACACAATGGGGAGATATCATATATTCAATTTGATACAACAAATAAAACAGCAGGTTGGTATAATTTGGGAACATTCTATTTTGGCTCAGATAATATTAATAATTTAAGTCTAAATAATTTTACAGATTTTGAAAATAGTTCTAGAATAGTTTTTAATCAAGTAAAAATAGAGGGGTTTGTAAAAAATGAGTAGTTTTATTGTAATAGCACTTACATCTTTTATTGTTTCAGGAGTAACTCTTTTATCTGGATTTGGATTAGGAACAATATTAATGCCTGTTTTTGCAATATTTTTCCCACTAGAGACAGCTATTGCAGCAACAGCAGCAGTTCATCTTGCAAATAATTTAATAAAAGCAATAATGGTAGGAAAATTTGCAAATTTAATAATAACTTTGAAATTTACACTACCAGCAATTCTGTTTGCCTTTTTAGGAGCTTGGACTCTTAGTAAAATATCTACAGAGACTATTTTTAACTACTCCATTTTAAATAAAACATTCAATATAACATTTATAAAAATTACTGTGGCAACTTTAATGCTATTTTTTTCACTTTTTGAACTAAATAAAAAACTATCTAAAAAAAGTTTTGATGCTAAATATATTCCTTTGGGTGGGGCATTATCTGGATTTTTTGGTGGCTTATCTGGTCATCAGGGGGCATTTAGGTCAACATTTCTTTTAAAATCTGGATTATCAAAAGAGAGTTTTATTGGAACAACAGTATTAGCTGCAATATTTGTTGATATCTCAAGAATATCTATTTATGGTGTTACATTTTTACCAAAAATAAAAGATAGTGCTATTATAGATCATATTATTGTTGCCTCTATTGCTGCATTTCTAGGTGTCTTTTTAGGATCTAAAGTGATAAAAAAAGTGACATATCGTTCAATTCAAATTGTTGTTGGAGTAATGCTTTTAATAATTTCATTTGCTCTTTTTTTAGGATTAATTTGATTAATAAACTATTCAACAAAAAAGTTAGTTTTTTACATTCACATAAAAACAGTTACATTTACAGCTAAATAGAATAATTTGAGGCTTTTTAGGTTTTATCCCCTCTCTTTTGGACTGAGAATTAGCCACATCAATAGCATGAACTATCTCAGCAATCTCAGATCTTGATAATCTTCGAGTATGTCCATAGATGGAACATCTCTCTCTTTCACCATACCTATCTTTTTTTCCTGACATTTTAAAACTCTATTTTAAGTGTTGTTTAAATTTTTTGAACTCTTTTAAAGTATCCTCAAGAGAGTATTTGAATTTAAAACCTGTATTAGTAAGAGATTTATTATCTGTTAAAAAAGGATACATAAAAAACTCTAATGCATGTGGAGGAATTTTTAAAACTCCAGGAATAAGAATCCAAGAGAAATAGGCAACCTGTTTTGCAATAAATTTACTAATATTAATTAGTTTTCTATCCATAAACATTGCAGCCTCTTTAAGAGATATACTATCATCTGGACTTACATTATATATTCCACTTTCACCATTAAAAATAAGATGTTCAAAAGCTCTTATAACATCCTCTTCATGAATAAACTCAAATTCAGGATTATACCCTTTTATTATAGGAATAAATCTCATACCAAGATATGATGAGATAAGATTATCTATATTTTTTCCTAAAGTAAATGCTACTCTTGCAATTTTAACATTAAAATCTGGAAATTCATCCATAAATTCATAAATTTTCTTTTCTGCTTCAAATCTCAACTTTGAATAGTAGAATTTGGAACCAGACTTTGAAAGACGTTTTGCTTCAAACTTTTTATCTCTTTTTTTATTAACACCATAAATAACAGTTGAACTATATAAAATATAGTTTTTAACATCTGCTCGAGCACCTGAATAGAGAACATTTTTAAGACTTTGAAGAGTTAAATTATATGCCTCTTTGCTTGAATAGGTTTCATCATCAATTTTAACAAAGTTAATTATTGTATCAACTCTGTTTTCTGAGAAAACTGTACTTAATGGAAAATATGGAAGAGTGTTTATATATACAACTTTGTTATGATTTGGAATTGATAAATCTTTTCCAATCACAATAATTTTTCCTATCTCTGGATTATCCATTAAATCATAAGCAAGTTTAATTGCATAATAGTGGTCTTTACTTATAATTGCAACATTTCTCATAATATCTCTCTAAACTATTTGTTTAAATATTTAAAACAAGATTAAAAGTGACAATTTTAATCTCAAAAATCAATTTAAAAATAATAAAACTATTGTAACTATTTATCTAAATTTAAAGGTATATATTTATAACTTTTTATTTAGATAGAGTTTTTATTAATATAATCTATTAATAATTTCCAGCTAAAACTCTCTTTAGTTGATGTTTTTCTAAATGATAATGAGTAATCATCATTATCAATAGATTTTGGAGAGATAACCAATCTTATCTCTGCACTAACAGACTCTGAATCGTAAAATTTAGAACCAATTGAGTCATCTCTATCATCAATAATATAGTCAATAGAGTTTTGTAAAAATATAGATTCAAGAAAAATCACTTTCTCTTGAACTTTTTCATTATCTTTTTTAGAAACAATAATATAATATTTTATAATATTTAGTTCTGAAGGTAATAGTATTCCATTATCATCAGAAAAATGATTTGCAATTACCCCAATAATATTGGCAATTGATATTGACAAATCTATAATAAAACCCTTTTGAGATATATTTTTATCATCCAAAAACTCAACATCTCCACTTTCGGATAAATCCTCTAAAGTTATTAGAGTTGTTATATTTTTTTTAATTAAGGTTCCATTTTTGCATTTAGGACAGATATCTCCAGATTGAATTGTTGTCAATATAGCCCATTCATCAGGCATAAAGTCTACTTCTGGAGTTATATTTATAAGATGAAAATCATACTCATTTGCACCACAAACCCCATTTTTTACAGTTTTGATAGAGTAATCAGCAATAACTCTATACTCACTCATTCCAATAGGACCAATAAATCCAAGAGGAAGCCCCAATATCTTTCTTATATAATCCTCTTTTTCTAAATAGAACTCTTTTGGATAACCTAAATATTTCTTAAGAAGCTCCTCATCAACCATTCTATCACCACGAACCAAAACAATAATTTTATCTCCATCTGAACTATAAAGCATTGATTTAATACAGTTTGATGGGGGAGTATTTAAAAACTTGCTTAAATCATCAATAGATGTGACTCCTGGTGTATATCTTTTTTCTATTACCAAATTGGATTCATTGGCTATTTTATCTGAATTTTCACTATTTTGATGGAGGATTGAAAAATCTGCACCATCTTTTGGAGATATAAATGATTCACAATGATTACATTTTAAATAAAAGTCATTTCCATCATCAATTTCATAAAAAAATATATCTTTATTCTCCTCTGCAACTGTTCCAAATGGTAAATTAATAGACTCAAATATATTTTTTATCTTATAGTTTATTTCAGATTTTTTATTTAAAATATTGTTTTTTGACTTCAATATTTGTATAAGTTCAAAAAATGGGGCTGTATTTAAAGAGAAAACCCCTTTTTTAAATGAATTTTTAGGCTGAAGATACCAAGATATCTGATAAAAAGATAGTGGTAACTGTTTATATGATTGAACTCTTTTTTTTAAAAAAATTGATATATTTTTTTTAAAAATATCTCTACTATTTGAGTAAATAAAAACTGGAATAGAGTTTTCAGGTAAAAAACTTTTAATTAATTCTCCAATTTTTTCAACAAATTTTATTCCTAAAGGGAGCCAAACAACCTCTCCTTGGAATAAAATATCAAGAAAGCCTGATTGGAAAAGAATTTCACTACCTCTATTGGAGAGATCTCCAACTTTTCCTTTTTTTGATTGTATAATATTTATATTATATCTCATAACACAACAAAAATATATATTGAGATTATATTTTTTTATATATAGTTTGTCAAATTGAATCTATTAAAATAGAATTGTCACATAAAAAACAAATATTTTATTTACTTTTTTAT
>JAFGXH010000252.1 GCA_016936735.1 bacterium | reverse complement strand
TTAATCTCTATTTTATTTTATATTTTTGCTACACCTCTTTTCTCTAATGATTTTTTGAAAAAAACTGATATATCTTTTGGAACAGAGTTTCCAATATCAATAGGAATTAAAACATCTTTTGAATTTAATTATGGTTTAATTTTTTCTGCAACAATAGGTTATATGCCTGAAAGCTATGTTAAAACTATAAATAGTGTTGTTGTATATTTTAATGGATATGATGAAAATACAGCATCTTTAATAGAGGACTCTATTTCAGATTCCCTGATACTATCTTTTACAATTGGTTATAAACCATTCAAAAAAATCTCTTTATATTTTGATTTTGGCTATACAGTGGCTCTTTTAGGTGGAGATGTAAGTAGTTCTGAACTAATATCTATTGTAACAGGACGAGATTTATCAAACTATAGAAGCAGTGATATTCCTGCCTCCTCTCAAATTCATAATATACTGTTTCATATTGGTTATAAATTCTATTTAAAACACAATATTTTGATAGATACTGGAGTAGGAGTATTAAAAACATTTGCCTCTAAAACAGATTTTGACATAAAACCAGATATAGAGATAACAGATCAACTTGAAAATGATATTAATAGTTATATGGATAATATTTATACAAAATATTTTATATCACCAATAATATATCTAAATTTAGGATACTCTTTTTAGGTTTTATTAATAATGTTGTTAGTTTAACTATTTTTTGTCTGTTTTATCATTTTTTTTGAAGGGGGTTTTCATGAAAAAGTCTTTATTAATCGTAATTATGGCTATTTTATCGCTATTTTTAGTCTCTTGTGATGAGGATACAAAAGAGACAATTGAGGAGTTTATTGAGGATTATGATGAGATTGGTGTTTATATCAACAATATAGCACTAAAAGGAAGCTCTGCTGTTGATAGTTTTATCAAAAATAGCAATGGAGAGATAGTAATTGATTCTGAAATAACAGTTTCAGCCAATTTAACATCTTTAAAAGAGAATATTGAGTCTAAATTAGTTCAAAATAGCTGTTTAACATCCACAGAGATAACAGATGGAACTTTAACTGCAACATTTGATTTTACAAACTGCACAGTGAGTAATACAGAGGTATCTTTAAGTGGAGAGGCTGTTGTATCTATTACAATTGATAATCGAACAGTTAAAACTCTTTTCACATTCAGTAATCTTTCAATTGATGGTTCAGATCCTGTTTCTGGCTCTGTTGAGGTAACAACATCATCTTTATCAGCCTATAGTATTGATATGACATTAACAGATAGTGATAAAACTATTAAATTTAAAGGAACAATATCAGCAACAACAACTCAAGCAGAGATAACAGGAACTGGAGAGTATATTAATGCTTTAACATATACTGTTGTTGTAACAAACCTTATTTGGGTATATGGAGACTGTTATCCATCCTCTGGTTCAATAACAATGTCAACAAATAGATTGAGTGAAACATTAGTATTTAATTCAAATACACCTCAAACAGGCGAAGTTACAGTGCAGAATGGAAGAAAATCGGAAACAAAAGAGCTATTATCATATGGAAATTGTCCACCTTCAAAATAGATATTTTAAAAGATTACCAACTTTAATATAAGAAATAAAGATTATATATTTTGAGAATAGACTCCAACTCTATTCCCTTCAGAATCTAAAAAAATAGCAAAATCACCACCACAATCAGCCTCTATTCTGGTTTTAGGTGTTATAATTTTTCCACCAAATTTCACTATTTTTTCCACAATTTTATCAAGCTCTTTTACATCAAAATATATAACAACTCCCTCACCTGGGTTAAAATTTTTAGCACAACTAATTGCTCCAATAGGAGTATCTCCCTCCTGAAAAAATCCCATTTGTTCTGTTTCACATTCACAAATAGAGAGTTTTTTATCAAAAACTTTTTCATAAAAATTGGTTGCTCTGTTAAAATCTGTTGCAGGAATCTCAAAAAAATTGATAGTTTTAATCATAATAAACTCCTTAAAAAAATAATCAGAACCACTCTGATATTATTTATATTACTCAAAAAATTCTATTTTTAATTGAAAAAAAACGACAAAATATTATTAAAAAAAATATTCAGAAATAGAGTCATATTTTTTGAAATAGTTTGATGGAGTTAAACCTACTATTGATTTAAAATCATTTATAAAGTGAGATTGATCTGAATATCCTGCCTGAAATGCAACTCTTGTTAGTGAAAACTCTGGATTTTTCTGTTTTATTAGAAGTATTTTTTGAAATCTCATTATTTTTTTAAAATCAATTAAAGAGACTCCAACATTTTCATTAAAAACTCTCTCTAATGTTCTCTCTGTTGTGTAAATCTCTTTTGCAATATTTGATATTTTTATATTAAAACAGTTCTCTGAAAGCAATGAAACAGTTCGGGAGACTCTTTCATCAATTAAAAAACTATTTTTAAAAATTTTTCTAAGAAAATAGTTCTCAATAATTTTAATTCTTGAGTTAAAATCATTTAAATCATAAAGTTTCTCAGATAAAAAATTAATATCATTATCAATAATAATTTTAGCATCCTCATAAGATTTTGCTATCTCATTTGCAGAGATATTAAAAATCTGTTTAATAGCATTTGGTTTTACAAAAACAATAATAAAATCACTTAATCCATCAATTATTATATCTGAATCTTTTGTAAAAATACCAGAAACAGAGACTATTGGAATTTTATTAACTAATCCATTATTAGATAATCTCATAGTTCCACCAAAATTAAACATTATTTGAGCAAAACCAATTGGAACGAGTTTTTCAGAACAGGAAAACTGCTTTAATTTAATCTCTTTAAGAGACCATGCATAAGAAAAATAGTCTGAAAGTGGCTTTTTAAATCTATAAAAATTATAATCAGTCATAAATACTCTTACTATTTGATTTTTTTATTTTCAATGCTTTTTATCATCAAATCAATAAAACTATATTATTATCTATAATTAAATAAATATCAAATTAAAATGATATAGATTTTTCTATAAAAATAGTTGCAAAAAAACGACAAAAATTAAAAAAAATAGATTTTTTTAAACCCCTTTAGATGTTTTAGATATAACTATCTAAATTTTTATATTTTCAAATAAAACCCGATATAATAGTTATATTTTAAGGATTTACTATGGGAATTTTAGTTGATTTTTTAATAGTACTAAGTGTTTATATTATTATTTTTATTGAAATGTTATTAAAAAACTACTTTAATATATCAAATAATCAATTTTTTATTTTATCTCATATATTTTTTTCATCAATTTTTTTATTAATTCTATTTTTAAATCGAGCTATATTTAAAAATAAATGGGGTGATGATGATGCTCCCTCTGATGGAACACTTATTATATTCAGTATTTTATTACCAATACTTTTTAATAGTGAAGCAATAGTATCAACATTTTCAAAAAATGAGCTTCATTGGATGTTATCAATAGTTTTAATATCCTTATTAATAGCTATGGGATTTTATCTATACTCTCTATTATTTGATATAAAAAATGGTAACTTAGATGAAAATTGGAGACCTAAAATATCTCAATATATCTCAGCAATTTTTATACTACCATATATAGGATTAACAGAAAGATTTACTGAAAATCTATTTACTAGTAATTTTGGTAAAGATATTCCAACATATTTAGCTAAATTTTCACAATCTAGTATAGAATATAATACACCAATTGCTGTAACATATATTTTAGCTGCTTTTTTATATACAATGATAATATTTATTCCAACACTTATTCCACGATACTTTATAAAATCGCTTCTAGGAATAAAATTAAACTCATTTATATATTTTTTTTCAATATTTGGTTGGTTTCTTACAAGAGCAATTTTTAAATTTTGAAGAACTAAATTGTAGTTTTTTAAAATTTTATTTGACTTTTTATCTATATTTTAAGAGAATTAGATTTTATGGTTAAATATTTTAGGAGTAATTTATGAGAATTTTAATTATAATTATATTGATATCTCTTCTATTTGGATGTTCATCAACAAGAGTAAATGAACAGACAATATATGATAAAGATAGTTCACAACTACTATTTGTGTTTCAAAAAAATAACACAATTTATCTTTCAAAAACAGATACAAAAAAAGAGATACAAAAATTAGTTTTTGTTTCAGATATTAATGAGGATATTAAAAATCTCTATTTAAATATAGATGGAAAAAAATTAAATATATCTTGGATAGAGAATAATAGAAAAATAGATAAAAACTTTGATTTAGATGAGATAGACTCTATAAGATTTTTTGATGATAAAAATCTTATAGCAAAAATTGGAAATCCAAAAGCTGATGTTGTTATTGAGCTTTTCTCAGATTATCTTTGTCCAGCCTGTAAAACACTTGATGAAAATCTTTTTGAAGCAATATCAAGTTTCAATAATGTTTTGCTTATACGATATGAGTTTCCACTTGATGGAGAGTGTAATAAACTTCTATTTTATCAAAAAATGATGGGAAAAAATCTTCATAATAATGCATGTAGTGCTGCCTCAACAGCTATTTGTGGAAAAAATAGTTATTGGAAAATTCATGATGAACTTTATCATAATCAAAAAGATATAACAGGAGTTTTTGTTGAGGATATGGCTAAAAAATATAACATTGATAAAGAGTGTATATATGAGGGAGGAGTTGGATTTGAGAGTATTCGAAAAACAATAAATGAGAAATTAAAAGAGTATAAAAATATTAACAAAACCCCATACTACATAATAAACAAAACAGAACATCTATCTGGTTCAAAATCTGTTGATGAGCTTAAAGAGATTTTAAGAAAGGCTGGAGCTAAATAAAATATTTTTATACTTGATTTATTTTAATTTTTCCATTACAATAATACATCAGTTATTTTTTCTGATTTAAACCTTTTTATTAACTAACATTCCCATCAAAATTTAGCAGTTTTTATTTAAGGGAGATTTCAGCTTTAACAATTCAAATTCAAACTACAATTTAAAAGGAGAAAAAATGTTATTTGACACACATGCACATTTTAATGACAAAAGATTTAATAGTGACAGAGATGAGGCAATTAAAAATGCCTATAATAGTGGGGTTTCATATATTGTTAATGTTTCATATAATGAATTATCAATAGATCACTCAATTTCATTATCAAAAAAATATGATTTTATCTATGCAGCAGTTGGAATCCATCCACACTACTCTAAAGAGATAAATAGCAATATTCTAGATAAAATAAAAAAATCAACAACAAATAAAAAAGTTGTTGCAATTGGAGAGATTGGTCTTGATTATTATAGAGATTTATCTCCAAGAGATATTCAGAAATCTAGATTTATTGAGCAGATTGAGATTGCAAAAGAGGTAAAACTTCCAATTATTGTTCATATAAGAGAGGCAAATCAGGATGCTTTAAATATATTAAAAGAGAGTAATGCAAAAGATGTTGGAGGAATTATACATAGTTTTTCAGGTGATATAAAAATGGCAAAAGAGGTTATTGATAACAATTTTTATATATCAGTTGGAGGACCAATCACATATAAAAACTCAAAGAGTTTAGAGGATGTTGTAAAATATACTCCTCTTGATAAACTTCTCATTGAAACAGATTGCCCCTATTTAACTCCAGAACCACATAGAGGGGAAAGAAATGACTCATCTCTTATAAAATATGTTGCTCAAAAAATTGCAAAAATAAAAGGAAAAACATTTGAAGAGATTGCAGCAATAACAACAGAAAATGGGAAAAAACTGTTTTTTTAATTTTGGGAATCCTCTTTTAGAACCTTTTTTATTTTAAGATAGAGCGATAAAAAGGCTTGAGAACCAAGAGTTAAAATAATAGCAGCCAATATTCCCCAAATAAAAAGAGGAATTCCTTTTCCTGAAATTCCAATATATATATATGGTGCAATAAATGAGAATGCAAAAATTATCAACCATTGTACTATTCTATTTTTGTTTCTATTTTTAACATGATAAATAATTTTAGGAGCACCAATAGCATAAGGAATAACGGTTACAATATCAATAAAGCCAAAAATATATGGATTTACTCCATATTTTCCTAATGTTTTAAATGTTATAAATATTCTAAATCCCATATATATAACCATTCCAGTATAAAAAACTACTGCAATAGCTATTTTCACTTTCGGTGTAAGTTTAATATTCAAAATAACCTCATAAATAAAACAAGGTATTGTATATATTAAATTATTTTT
>JAFGXH010000028.1 GCA_016936735.1 bacterium | reverse complement strand
TACTAAAGCAACTATTATAACTCCAATGAATCATTATCATGCTTTATCATTCTCAGATGATGGGAAAAGCCTCTATTTTAGTGCAGTTGAAAGAAAAATGGAACCATCATTTAAAATGAATTTAGAGAGTGGAGTTGTTGAAAAACTTAAAGATGATGAGCGTTTTGGATGGAGTGTGACAGAAAACTCTCTAAAAAAAGGTGATCAAACAGTATCACTTACAAATCAACCAAATGGAGCTCTTGAATTTTACAAATTTGATAAAGATAGAAAAAATATCTTTTATGTTGAAAAAGAGAGTAGTGTAGAGAAAGATGATGTTGTTTTTAAAAACATATCTTTTAATGTTTATGACATTGAAAAAAATAAAAAATATACATTTTTTAGACTAAAAAATGCTGTTGCTGAGATTAGAAATGGAACAATTATTGAAACATTAGTAAGATATGCCTCTTTTGGTCAAAATGGAATTATTACATTCTCAATTGAAAATATGCATGGACATAAGGGTTTATATACAATGAAATATGAGGTTTCAAAACCTCTTGAAATTGAGATAAAATTGGATGATGAGGATGAGATTTCAGAATATCCATTTCCTGCAAAACTAAATCTTCCTCCAACAGAGGGATTAGAATTCTTAGAAAGAGGATATAATGAATCATTTTATGATTCAATTGGATGGAGTAGTAAAGAGTATTTAGCTATTGGTGAATTTTTTGGATTAAAATATTTTACTCCTGAAAAAAATAGATTTAAAGAGGAGCTATTTGAACACCTTATAACAACTTATGAGTGGCATCCAAATGGTGAATTTATGCTTATGAACTCTGGTGGAAATCTTTACCTTTTCTATCCAGCAACAAAAGAGATAAAACAGTTAAGCTACTTTCTTCCTAAAAGAGAGCCTAAAAATCTCGATGATACTCAATTGGGAAATAAATATAGAATTAGAAGTTTAGCAATATCTCCAGATGGAAAAACCGCAGCAATCTCATTAAAACTTGATGAGGAACCATTAAGAAAAATCGCTATTATAGACTTAACACCATTCTTATAATATTTTACTAAAAATATGTTAATTTACTAAACTATTACTGTTTTTTTCCGAATAGGTAAAAAAATTAAGGAGTTTCTATGCTTGATAATATTTCAATGGAAGAGAAAAAAGGGCGAATCCTTGTAGTAGATGATGTTGCAAAAAACATACAAATACTTGGAAATATATTAAGAAAAGAGGGATATCAGATAGCCTATGCAACTAATGGTGCCGATGCTCTTTCAATGCTTCTTCAAACAAAATTTGATTTGATTCTTTTAGATATTATGATGCCTGAATTAGATGGGTATGAGACTTGTAAAAAAATAAAAGATATGCCTGACTCAAAAGATATTCCTGTAATATTTTTAACTGCTAGAACAGATACAGAAAGCATTGTAAAAGGGTTTGAACTTGGTGGAGAGGACTATATTACAAAACCATTTAATGCTCAAGAGCTTCTTGCAAGAGTTAGAACACATGTTGAGTTAAGACAAAAAAAGGAGTTTTTACACTCCATAAATGATATATTAAAAAGTAAAGTTCAAGATAAAACAAAACAGCTAAATGATGCAAATGAGAGATTATCTATTCTTGAAAAAGCTAAAGGTGATTTTTTAAAACTCATAAGTCATGAAATGAGAACACCTCTTAATGGAATGGTTTTATTAACAGAACAGCTTGAAAAAACATTAACTAGTCCAGCTCAAAATGAGAATGTTCAATACTTAAAAACCTCTATTCAAAAACTATTAAAATTCTCATCAATTGCCCTATTAATAACATCTTTAAAGGCTGAATCATATCAATTAGACTTTAAAACACTCCCTATAGAGGGAGTTGTTAAAAAAGTTGCAAAAAATATTGCAACAAACTACCAATTTAAAAATGTTGATGTTGAGTATGATGTTTCTAAAGATAATACATATATTGTAAAAGCAGATCCTCATCTTTTAGAGGAGTGTTTTTCAATTGTACTTGATAATGCCTTTAGATTTTCGCCATCAGGTTCAAAAATAACAGTTTTAATCCAAGAATCAGATCCATATATAACAATAAAAATCTCTGATAATGGTCCTGGTTTTCATAAAAAATATCTAAAAACACTGTTTGAATATTTTTCAACAGATAACATTGATTACCATACAGAGGGACTTGGGCTTGGATTATCAGCATCAAAACTGATTATAGATTCTCTAAGTGGATTAATAAATGTTGAGAATAAAACACATGAGTCTGGTGCTATTGTGACAATACATTTGAAAAAAATATAGTTATTCCTTGAAATATAAATAAAAATAGATTAACATTTAATATGTTATTTTTTTGTGGGGGAGATATGTTATCAATAAATAGCTCAATGCTCTCTCAATCACTTAATGGTCTTAATAATGCAACCCAAAAAGTATCAAATGCATCTAAAAATCTAGCAGAATTTCCACTAAGTCAGAATGAGTTAATATCACAAAATAGTTCTGAACAATTAAATATAGAGGATAAAATCTCAATATCCACCTCTAATATGGATCCAGTTAAAGATATAATATCATTAATGGAGGGAGAGATAGCATATAAGGCAAATGCAAAGGGAATTAAAACCGCTGATGAGATGCTTGGCTCTGTTTTAGATATAAAAGTTTAATGCCACAATTTCAATTTCAAACTATTCTTGATTATAAAAAAACAGAACATGAAAAAATGTTACTCATATTAATACAAATTGAACATAAAATAGAGACTATTAGGGAGGAGATAAAGAGTAAAAATGATGAAAAAATTGATTTAGAACTCAAAATTCAAACATCAATAAATAAAGATTTTTCAATATTTAGAGTTCAAATGTTTAAAGAGGGAATAAACTATCTAAAATTTGAGATTAATGAGCTTGAAAAAGAGTTAGGTAACCTAAAAACTCAATATGAAAAACAACAGCAGTTAGTAAAAAAAGCACAAATAGAGATTGAAAAATTTCAGATAATGAGAGAGGATTTTTTTTCTGAACTTAATAAAAAAAGAAAAGAAAAAGAGAAAAAAGAGCTTGATGAAGTAGCTTTTATTCAAGAGTTTCATAAAAGAAAAAGTTAATTTAAAAGGAGTTTATGAGTAAAAAACTGTTTATTGCAACTCAAAATAGAGGAAAAATAAGAGAATTTAAAAATATGTTTGAAAATAGTGAAGTAGAGATATTAACGGGTGATGATATTGAGCTTGGAGATATTGAGGAGAGTGGAAAAACATTTCATGAGAATGCTTTGATAAAAGCAAAAGCAGGATATGAAAAAACAGGTACTCCTACAATAGCTGATGATTCAGGTTTAGAGGTTGATGCTTTAAATGGGGAACCAGGAGTCTATTCAGCTCGTTATGCAGGAGAGAATGCAAATGATAGAGATAGAATTAATTTTCTTTTGAATAAATTAAAAAACATTGCAACAAAACCCTATAAAGCAAGATTTAAATCAATTATCTGCTACTATATTAATGAGAACAGATATCATTTTTTTGAGGGTATTTGGGAGGGTGAAATAGAGGATGATTTAAAAGGGGATAATGGTTTTGGTTATGACCCTATTTTTTTTGATCCAACTCTTTCTAAAAGGGCAGCAGAACTCTCTCTTGAAGAGAAATCAAAATATTCACATCGAGGAAAAGCTCTAAAACAGTTCTTTGAGTTTTATACTAAAGAGGATAATGAGTAATCATAAAATTATATCCATTGATGATTTTAAGGAGTATTTTGCTTTAAACAGATTTCCGGATAAAATTATTAATGAAATTATTGAAAATTACTCTCAAAATTGGAGATTTTATCATACACTAAATCATATTTATGATATTATAAATATTTTAAAACCAATAGAGTCAAAATTTGAGAATTGGAATAGAGTTTTATGGATAACACTTTATCATGACTTTATCTATATCCCTAAAAATAGCAATAATGAGGAGTTAAGTGCTCAGATTGCTTTTGAAAAAATGATTAACTTTGGTCATTCAGAGATAGATTCTCAATTTGTTAAATCTGCAATTTTAGCAACAAAAACACATAAAGAGGTTGAAAATAGTGATATTGAACTATTTTTAGATGCAGATTTGTCTATTTTAGGTAAAAAAAAAGATATTTATATTGAATATCAACAAAATATTAGAAAAGAGTACTCCTTTTTTAGTGATAAAGAGTATAATATTGGTAGAGTCTCTATATTAAAATATTTTCTCAATATGAAAAATATATATAAAACTCCACATTTTAGAGAGATTTTAGAGACTCAAGCAAAAGAAAATATTAGTAATGAAATAGAGTTTTTAATAGGTATGAATTCAAGATTTTAATTAAAATATATCCTAAAAATGCTTTAGCAGAATACTAAACAGATTATTCATCTCTTTTTTTTTCTCTTTTACTAAAAAAATCTTTCAGATTTTATTCTGATTTTTTCGTGTGAGCTTTACCCACCCCTCAGAACCCCTCCCCAGAGGGGTTACTAAATACTTTGTTTTAACTTTTAATTTTAAAAAATAAAAATAAAAAGTTTTTTCTGCCCTGATATAGTTTTTCACTGCCCTGATATAGTTTTTTTCTGCCCTGATAAAGTTTTTTTAGTTCTAAATGAATTAATTATGATATGAAATAGAATATTATTGAAACATTTCTGTTTTACTGTTATATATTTTTAGCCTTATTTTGGTTAAAGGGGTTTTTTGTCTATTCTTCTTATTTTTACGATTTTAATAGAGATTGTAATAAACAGTATATCATTTAATACTGTTTGTATTGGAGAAAAAGGACATTTACATTTTTCAACAAAATCATCAATATTTGAAAATCACTCTCATGAGTGTGAATCTATTGATTTTAAAGAGTCAATAGATGATGAAAATAGAGAATATCTATCAGAATTAGATGAAAATAGATATAAATCTCATAATAAAAACCAAATAGTTTTACAAAATCATCAATGTAACTCAAGTTGTACTCATCATTTTAACCATAAATGCAATGATATTGAGTTAAAAAAAGATTGTGAAAACTCTCAAAAGCATCAATTTATACTCTCTCAAATTCAGTTTACACCTCAAGAGTTAAATCTATATTTTTTATCAAAAAATCTATCTATTATATATCAAAAACCATTTGCCCCCTTATCAACAGATATCAAAAATAGACTTATCTATCTTGAAACAGTTCGCCTATTAATTTAATAAAAAATCTAAAATAGAAAATAATTAAAATTTAAGTAACTATTCAGCAGAAACCAGTTTTAGTTATTTTT
>JAFGXH010000251.1 GCA_016936735.1 bacterium | reverse complement strand
TTTTTTTAAATTTTAAAAGAACCCCCACCCTAAATCCCTCCCCAATACTTGGAGAGGGACTTAAAAAGTAAGTAAAATCCTGATTTTATTTATTAAAAAAAAGAAAAAGAAAAATAATATTTAATTTTTCTTAATTGAAATACAAAAAAATTAAATTCCCCATCACCACGTAGTGGAGAGGGGGCTAGGGGGTGAGGGGAAAAGAAAAAAATAGTTTTTTATCTAGAATTTAAATTCCGCTGAATAGTTACGTATTTTATATTATTTTTTAAAAAAGTTGTAAAAGTTATAAAACTATTTTTGGAGTTATTATGGGAAAATCATATATTCTTTCAATAGACCAAGGAACAACAGGAACAACAGCTATGATTTTAACAGATTCTCTTGATGTGATATCAAAAGTTACTGTGAATTTTGAACAAAACTATCCAAAAACAGGTTGGGTAGAGCATCGTCCAGAGGCTATTTGGAGCTCTGTAAGAGCATCTGTAATAGGAGCAATTGGAGAGGCAAATATATCTCCTGAAACAATTCAGGCTATTGGAATAACAAATCAAAGAGAGACTGTTACACTATGGAATAAAAAAACAGGAAAACCATACTATCCTTTTATTGTTTGGCAAGATAGACGAACAGATATGTTTTGTAGAAAACTAAAAGAGGAGAGTTTTGAGGAGGAGATTAATAAAACAACTGGCCTACTTTTAGATCCATATTTTAGTGGTTCAAAAATTAGATGGATCCTTGATAACTCACCTGAAGCTCAATCTGATTTAGAGAAAAATATTGTTACTGCTGGAACAATAGATACATATCTTGTTTATAGATTAACTGGAAAAGATGTTTTGGTAACAGATCCATCAAATGCCTCAAGAACAATGCTTATGGATTTAAAAACTCTCTCTTGGAGTGAAAGAATGGCTCAAATTTTAGGAATTAATATAGATATACTTCCTGAAATAAAAAGCTCTTCAGAGATTTATGGATATACAAAAGGTTTAGATTTTCTTCCATCTGGAATTCCAATATCTGGAATTGCTGGAGATCAACAGGCTGCCCTTTTTGGACAGGTATGTTTTCAAAAAGGTGAAGCAAAATGTACTTTTGGAACAGGCTCATTTATTCTTATGAATACAGGTGAAACTCCTGTATACTCTGACAATCATCTTTTAACAACTGTTGCTTGGAAAATAGATAACACAACAACTTATGCTCTTGAGGGCTCATCATTTATTGCTGGTGCACTTGTTCAATGGTTTAGAGATGAGTTACGAATGATTGAAAACTCAGCAGAGATTGAGTCTCTTGCAGAGACTGTTGATGATAATGGTGGAGTTGTTATTGTTCCATCACTCACAGGACTTGGGGCTCCATATTGGAAAGCAGATGTTCAGGGAATGATTTATGGAATAAGTAGAAATACAAATAGAGGACATATTGCAAGAGCTGTTTTAGAGGCTATTGCATTACAAAACTATGATCTATTTGAGGCAATGAAAAAAGATGCCTCTGTTGATTTAATATCTTTAAAAGTTGATGGTGGTGCAAGTGTTAATAGTCTGTTAATGCAGTTTCAATCATCTGTTTTAAATGTTATATTATCAAGACCGAAAATATATGAGACAACAGCTCTTGGTGCTGCACTTTTAGCTGGATTAGGAACAGGAATATTTAAAAATCTTAATGAGATAAAAAAACGTTGGAGATTGGAGCAGATATACTCTCCTGATAGAAGTGATTATATTGAGGAGTCTATAAAAAGATGGCATCTTGCAATTAGAAAAATAATGACAGATTAATTATACTATTTTTTTACTCTTCAGTGCATTAAAAAATATATATATTTGGAGGAGATGTTGAGTATTTTAGAAAAAATAGAGAGTGAGATTAACTCTTTTGCAAATTCAGAAAAAGCAAAAGGTATGAGTAGATTTTTTAAAACATCAAAAGGTGAGTATGGAGAGGGAGATATATTTATTGGTGTTTCAAATCCTGAACAGCATAAAATTGCAAAAAAATATTATAAAGAGATTGATTTAGACTCTCTTGAAAAACTTATAAACTCATCAATTCATGAATTTCGTTCAGTTGCACTATTTATATTAGTTTTAAAATATCAAAAAACAAAAAGTAGTAATGACAAAAAAGAGATTGTAGATTTTTACCAAAAGAGTATCAATAATATAAACAGTTGGGATTTAGTAGATCTTTCAGCACCCAATATTTTAGGAGATT
Organism: bacterium; assembly: GCA_016936735.1. Classification (GTDB taxonomy): domain Bacteria; phylum UBP6; class JAFGXH01; order JAFGXH01; family JAFGXH01; genus JAFGXH01. Next base: position 315 of record JAFGXH010000251.1, on the reverse strand, counting down.
ACTATTTTGATAAAAATAGAGATGTTTTATTAGAGTATGCTCAATCTGGAAAACTTTGGTTAGAGCGAATTGCATTGCTATCAACTTTTAATTTTATAAAAAAGGGAGATTTTGAATTTACTCTAAAACTATCAGATATCTTACTAAATCATAAACATGATCTTATTCATAAAGCAATTGGTTGGATGATTAGAGAGATTGGAAAAAGGGATTATCAAATAGCTTTTGAGTATCTATCCCTAAACTATTCAAAAATGGCTAGAACAACTCTAAGATATGCTATTGAGAAATTTGAACCAGAGATTAGAGTGATGT
>JAFGXH010000250.1 GCA_016936735.1 bacterium | reverse complement strand
ATTTAATAAAAAAAACTTGATACTCAATTTTGTTTAATGTATATTTGGAGTTATGGTGGAGGTTATGTGAAAATAGCTATTATATCAGATATTCATGCAAATCTACAGGCTTTAGAGGCTGTTTTTAAACAGATTGAAAAGAGAGGTGTTGATATGATTGCCTGTCTTGGAGATTTGGTAGGTTATGGCTCACAACCAAATGAGGTTATTGAGCTTATTAGGAAAAATGCAGATTTTGTTGTTATGGGAAATCATGATGCCTCTGTTGTTGGGAAATTAGACTACTCATATCATTATGAAGCTGCTAAAAATGCTTTAGATTGGACAAAAAAAATTATAACAGAAGATAATTATAATTGGTTAAATCAGCTTCCACACTCAAGAAAATTCAAAGATATTGGATTCTCTCATGGTTCACCAATAACTCCAGAGCAATTTGATTATGTATATACAATAGATCATGCTTTTTCTCTTGTAGATGAGTATGAAAAATTACCACATATAAATTTTATTGGTCACTCTCATTTAATAAAAGGATACTCCTTTAGTAAAATAATGGTAGATGAGATATCCCTTCCTCGAAGAGGATTTAGAGCTCAATCAAAATATCTTTTCTCTGTTGGTAGTGTTGGTCAACCAAGAGATGGGAATCCTTTAGCTGCATTTCTTATATATGATTCAGATAATGAAGAGGTTATAATGGAGCGTGTGTTATATGATATAACTGAGGCTGCAGATAGAATTGTGAAGGCTGGCTTAAGTCCAAATTTTGCAAAAAGACTCTCTTTAGGAATTTAATATATGATATCTGTTAAAAATCTATCAAAAAAATTTGAAAATAATCATGTTTTAAAAGGAGTCTCTCTTGATATTGGTGAGAATGAGATCTTTGTTGTTTTGGGAGGGAGTGGTTCTGGAAAATCTGTTTTAATAAAACATATTATGGGATTGATGAGACCTGATAGTGGAGAGATATTTGTTGATGGTGTAGATATAACTAGATGTAGCTCAAAAGAGATGTTACCTATAAGAAAAAAGTTTGGAATGCTTTTTCAATACTCTGCACTATTTGATTCAATGAGTGTTAAAGATAATATCGCATTTCCTTTAAGAGAACATACATCAACAAAAGAGAAGGATATAACAAGAATAGTTGCAGAGAAATTATCTTTAGTTGGCTTATCTGGAATTGAGGGAATGTTTCCAGCAGATCTATCTGGTGGTATGAGAAAGCGTGTTGCATTAGCAAGAGCGATTGTTTTAGAACCATCTGTAATTGTTTATGATGAGCCAACAAGTGGATTAGACCCCCTTATGGCTAGAACTGTTGATGATTTAATTGTAGAGACTCAAAATAAGCTAAAAATAACATCAATTATAATAAGTCATGATATTCCCTCCGCCTTTAGAATTGCAGATAGAATAGCAATTATATACAAAGGTGAGATTGTTGCCTATGGTAAACCTGATGATATTAAAAAAAGTAAACATGAGTATGTTGTTGATTTTTTAAAAACAGGGTTACATTTATAGTAGTTATTACCAATTATATTTTTTTAGTAAAAAATAGTAAAATTATGCTTAGATTATCACTTTTTTTGATTTCTATATATTTTATAAGTATTTTATACTCCTGTGAGAGTAGTAATAATGAAGTAAATTATGATTTTTCAAAAAATAGTATTAATATAGAGTATAATAATGAAATTTGGGATTATATACCCTTTTTTGTTTTTTATAAACTATATCTATCTCCTAAAACAGTTTATAAAGTAGATGGTGAAACATTAATAACAACAACATACAACAGGGTTTTAATTAAATTCTCTTTTAATATCAATTTCCATAGATTAGAGAAGATTATTGAGCATTATAAGTATAGATATAATATTTATATAAGTGATTTTAAAATAGATGTTAACTCAATAAAAGGTGATTATGATTCATTTTTTTTCAAAAGAAAATATAATGATATTATGAATGTTTTATCTTTTGAGATGGATCTAAATAGTTTTGGAGATAAAAAAATATATATTAATGAGGAGCATTCAGAGAATTTTGACTTAAAATATTTTGAATATCAGATTTTTCATATTATAAACTCTATTTATCCTCCAATTTTTGAAGAGAAATTAAAAAATCTTAAATATGAAACCTCATCCCTTTTTTATCCAATTATATTTAATCCTGAAATAGATGAAAATCCAGAAAATAGTAAAAATAGTATTCAAAATATACAAAAACAGGATATAGTAACTATAAAAAATGGGTCTAGTGAAATAAAACCATCATTTGATAGTTTTTTAGAGAGTTTTAAAACTGATAATATCATTGGAAATAGAGTTTATTTACAAAGTTGTGGATGTTATAGTGATATAAAAATGCAATCACTATTTTCAAAAAATATTATCTATGAGAATAAAATGTTTGAATATAATATTAAAAATTTTTACAACATCTCAATAGTAAAGTAGATAATGATTATATTTTAAATTTTTTGATTGAATATAAAAATTTTAGATCTCATGAATTATAAGATAAACCAGAGTTTGGTTTAAAAGTTGATATGCAATCTCTCCAAATGTTATTGGTCCTTTTATATCTGCTGTTTTTTTACCCTCAAGTTCTGAATAAAGATAGTTTAGAATACAGTTACAAGAGAAAATCATACTATTATTTGTTTGTGGAATCTCATTTGTGAACTGTTCAACATAATTTAATATAGGAGATGCATGTTTGTATTGCATCTCTTTAAAAACTGGTGCATAAAAATTAACAACTCCACTCTCTTTATCAATTGATTGAAAGCTCACATTTATTTTTGCACCCCAATAGTCTGCTGCAAGTGGTAATTTAACATCTAAATTATTATTCAAAACATAATCAGCAAATTTAACTTTCTCTCCATTTACTAAAGCATATTCTGCAGAAAATCCTGTTTCTAAAAATTCAATAACATCTCCCTCTCCCTGATTGAAAATATTTATTATTCCAATCTCAGCAAATTTATCAAAATCTAAAGAGACATGCATAACAATTGCAGCATCTTCATAAAATTTTCCCTCCATTCCAGAGTATATTTTAGGGGTAGTTTTTCCTAAATCATTAAGATGTAAACCTGTTACCCAACCAAGAAGTGATCTTGAAGCGAAATAGCTATAGTATGGGGCATTAACAGAAAAAGATAGATGCACTTTTGTAAATGCTGGAATAAGAATAAGAGAGAAGCCATTTTCAAACGCATCACTATAGACATTCTCTATATTCTCTTCGGTGTATATTAATGTTTTTGTTTCAAGAGCATAATCTGGAATCTCCATTACACTAATTTTATCTTTACTCTCCTCTCCACCATCATCACCCATAAAATATGGAATAGTTCCTCCAATCCAATTCCCTTTTGGAAGTTGACTCAATAGATTCTCATCTCCAGCAAGAATTAATGGAATCCCCTTCTCAATTTTCTCTTTAACCTCTTGAACAGAATACATTGCTTTTATCATTACTTCCTCCTGTTTTTAAAATATGCTTTCATCAATTTAGTAGTTCAATATCTTTTTGAATTGTTGGTATTGAGGAGTATTTGAGAAAAAGATCTCTTAACTCCAATGATACTTTTTTAATATTCTCCTCACTTGAATCACTTCCAATCATCAATTTCGCTCTTCCAAGAAAAACTTTTATTGCTAAAAAACTAAAATCAACAGATTTCTCACCTGTTACCAATTTTCTCCAAATAGGACTATCAACACTTGGTATATCCATACAACCTCCTCCTGAAACAAAATAAGAAACATACATTAGATTATAGTCGGAATTTGATAATAATTATTTAATTTTTTTTCTATTTTTTATTTAAAAATTAATTGTTTTAAGAGTAGTTTTTAATAAATATTCTTAATTTGTTATAAAAAAGAGAGATATTTAGAATAAAATTGAGAATCCTGCAAAAATAGTAACAATAAAATCACTATTTAGGAATATTGTCTCTGTTTCATACTCATTTTCAACATTTCCATTTTCATCCTCAACTTCAACTTCACTCTCATACATAACAAAGAATTTTCTATATCTAAAATCTGTTGAAAGATAGAAGCTAACAATATTGTGATACATTGATTTAAAAAATGTTAAATTAAATTTTGTGTCAAGATACCCAATTGAGGCATCCTCTTGTCCTAAAACATCCTCAACATAAAGATCAATACCTCTTAGATATATACTTCCCATTCCAAATTTAACATCGAGAGAGTATTTGAAATTTTCGAATCTATCAGCAAAAGCTAAAAACAGACCACCACCTTGGAATAGTGAATCAAAGATATATTTAGAGCTTTGGTTATCACCCATTGTTAAAGAGTATGGTTTTTCATATCGTGTATAGAAAAAACCTAAATTAATTAACTCTAAACCTTTTGTTTGAGATCTTATTCCTAAAATAAAGTCCTGAAATTTTGTTGAGAAACTAATCTCCTCTCCTGCTAAGAAATCAAATGGATCCTCATTTTGATCTCTTGATATATATGTTTTATCCTGATTAGCTTTAACAGTTCCCATAAAAATCTCTTGAGTATATGAGAAATAGAATCTTGTTTTAAAATATCCAGAGAGAATACTAAAAGGAAACTCTAAATTTGCAACTAATTTCTCCCAGCTATCTTTTTTAGATCTCTCTTTAAAAAGTTTTTGTTGATCAGCAAGAGAGCTTCCGCCAAAAGATGTCTCATATCTAAATTGAAAGAAACCTTTTAATAAAGATAAGTCAAAAGAGGCATAACTAATAGTTGTTGTATCAATATCTGCTCCCTCGATAAAAGTTGGCTCCCAATATTGAAAATTATATCTTGCTTTAAATGAAAATATATCACCCTCATCAGTTAGAACCCCTTTTAATCTCCAAAGATACTCTGTTTTTGATGCTCCCTCATTTGAACCTTTTTCTGGAGGATAACTATTTTGTGCACTTACATCATTCTCACTCATTGTTGAGTTGTTGATATTTTTTGCACCATTTGAGTTGTTATTCTGTGAGTTTGTGTTATTATTTTTGTTGGAGTTATAATTGTTTGTGTTATTATTTTTGTTTGAGCTGTTATTAACATTACTTTTATTTGAGTTATTAGTGTTTTTATTATCCTCTGTATTTGAGCTATTTTCAGAGGTTTTTTTCTTCTTTTTCTTTTTTTTCTCCTTCTCCTCTTTGTCTTTTTGAAGATTATTTTTAATATCATTTGTGATATTCTCTTTTATTGTCTCTTTATCTTCAGCAGCAAAGGCATTAAAAGAGTAGATTGTGAAAAATAGAATAATAAAAAGTGCTTTCATAATATGTTCTCCTAAAACAGAATTAAAAGTAATCAATAGTCAAAATCACTTAAGATATTGATGTTTTATAAGATAGTATAATTGGTGAAAAAATTCAAATAGATATTATTTTTTATTATTTTTTATTAAGATTTAATTTTAGGCTATTTTATCTTGAGTTTATAGGTCTGTTTATTCATTTTTTTCTTTTTCATCTTTTTAGTAAATAAAATTAGGATTTTACTTACTT
>JAFGXH010000249.1 GCA_016936735.1 bacterium | reverse complement strand
CTTTTAAAGGGATTGGATATCTTTTATTATATTCAATAAAATATAGAGATATCTATTTTATTAGACTTTCTCTTTTATTAATTGGGATATTGATTATTTTATTTAGAGTGTTTTCTGATATGATAAAAGTTTTTTATTTAAAAAAATTAAAACAGAATGAAAGGACATATTTTTAATGAGAGATTTTATAGTTGGTATTATTAAGGCCAGTTTCAAATTGAAAAATATCTATCATATACTATTTCCAATATTTTTAATTGTAATAATAGGTTTTTTTATATTTTATAACCCTTTTTTAAGCTTAGATAACAGTTTTAGACAAGAGTTATACAACTATTTTTTTGCAATTGGTAGAGTATTTATAATCGCTATATTATCATCTCTTTTTGCACTTATTTTTGGATTTTTAATCTCTTTTTTACCTTTAAAGATAACAAAAAGAGTATTTACAAATTTTTTTATTTTTCCTATTTGGATATATCTATTTCTATTTTTTGGTATTGGAGTAAAATTCTCTATCACTTATGTTATTATTATATTTGGATTCTTGAAAAGTTACTCATTTTATGTTATTGCTTCTCAAGAGATGAGTAGAATGTATGAACAACATTTTATATCATCATTAAAAGCTGTGGGAGTTAAAAGATGGAGAATTTTTATTTTTCATATGCTTCCAAATATTATATTTCCTCTATTTATAGAGATTTTTGAGTCTGTTATCTGGATTATTGAGGGAGAGTTTATCCTATCATTTTCTGGAGTTTCATCTGTTTATTATGATGGAGTAACAACAGGTGGAATTATCAGAGATTTTATTATTAATAATAAAATCTCATATTTTGTGATAATTTTATCACTTTTTTTCATGTTTTTATTAGAATTAAGATATTTTTTTCAGAAAATAAGATCTAATTTTGAGAGATTTATTGAAAAAACTATTCAATAGCAATCTATATTAAAATAATTCAGTAAAAATAAAAACTCTATTTTGCATTTGCTTTACTATTTTTTATTACAAAAAATGAAATAATATTTGTTAATTTAATAAAAGGACTGTTTTTTATGTTGGATAATATAAAATCACCAAGTGATATAAAAGGGTTTTCCATAGAGAAGTTAGAGACTCTTTGTAAAGAGATTCGGAGAGAGATTATTGATGTCTCAATTCAGAATGGAGGACATTTGGGGGCTAGTTTAGGAGCTGTAGAGCTTATTATAGCTTTACATAAGGTTTTTGATGCTCCAAATGATAAAATTATATTTGATGTTGGTCATCAGGCTTATGCACATAAATTAATCACAGGTCGTTATGCTCAATTCAAAACACTGAGAACATATAAAGGATTAAGTGGTTTTACAAATCGTTATGAATCCCGTTTTGATCACTTTACAGCAGGTCATGCAGGTCCATCAATATCAATTGCACTTGGTATTCAAGAGGCTTTAAAACAGAAGAAAAAAGATAATCATGTTATTGCTGTAATTGGTGATGGAAGTTTTTCTAGTGGTATAAGTTTTGAGGGGCTTAATAATGCTGGAATGATGAAAAATAGATTAATGATTGTTTTAAATGATAATAAAATGTCTATCTCTGAAAATGTTGGTGCTATCTCAAAATGGTTATCAAGAGCAATCACAGGGAGCGGATATAAATGGTTAAAAGAGAGTATAAAATCTTTTCTTTCATCAAAGGGAAGAGCAGGAGAGCCTTTTTTAGAGATTGGTCATAAACTATCTGAGAGATTTAGAATACTTTTTACACCAGGTATTCTTTTTGAAGGAATGGGATTTGAGTATGTTGGTCCTGTTGATGGTCATAATTTAGAGGAGTTAATAGAGACTTTTAATACTAATAAAAATAATAACAGACCTGTTTTAATCCATATTATGACAAAAAAAGGAAAGGGATATCTTCCTTCAGAAGAGAATCCAGAAAAATATCATGGAATATCTCCAAAAAAAAACAGTACTACTACACATGTAACTTGGACAGATATATTCTCTCAAACTCTTGTAAAAATGGCAAAAGATTATAAAGATATAATTGCAATAACTGCAGCTATGCCAAATGGAACTGGATTAGATAAATTTTATAAATACTATCCAGATAGATTTTACGATGTTGGTATAGCGGAGCAACATGCTGTTGCTTTTGCTGCAGGAATGGCAAATGAGGGTTTAAAACCCTATGTTGCAATATATTCAACATTTTTACAACGCTCAATTGACCAAATTTTTCATGAAGTCTCTCTTCAGAATCTAAATGTTACATTTATTATTGATCGTGCTGGATTTGTTGGAGAGGATGGAGCTACACATCATGGTGTTTTTGATATACCATTATTAAGAGTTTTTCCAAATATGGTGATTGCATCTCCTAAAGATGCTCTTGAACTTCAACAGATGGTTTATACCTCTTATCACTATAAAAAAGGGCCATTTGCTATCCGTTTTCCAAGAGGAAAAGCTCCAAATGTTCCAGAGAATATTGCATTTAAAGAGATTCCAATCGGAAATTGGGATATTCTATTTGAATCTAAAAAAATAGAATTGGGAAATGATAATCGTAAAATAATTTTACTATTAAATGGTTGGATAGCCTCTTTTGGTAAAGAGATTGGAGAAAAATTAGAGTTTGAGGGAATTAATTCGACTATTATTAACTCAAGATTTATAAAACCTCTTGATGGAGTATTATTAAACAGATTAATTAATAAAGATGTAAAAATTATAACAGTTGAGGAGTCTGCTCTTGCAGGTGGATTTGGTTCAGCTGTTTTAGAGTGGTTATCAATAAATAAAAAAATAGTATCTCTCTATCCAATTGCTCTTCAAGATGAGTATGTTGAACATGGGACTCAAAGTGAACTTAGGAAAAAAGTTGGATTAGAGATAAACTCAATTATACAAAAAATAAAGTCTATTTTATCATAGGATAAAAAGTTTATGCTCATAAGAAAATCACAAAATCAACACACAAAGAATAAACCTTTGTGATAAGTAACAGGCACCTGGTGGAGGATTTGTTATGAAAACAACGAGAGAAAAAATCGAAGCGTTTCGTAAAAAAAGAATGGATTTAATTGAGGGTTCTGGTGAAAAAGGGGCAAAAAAGCAACATGAAAAAGGTAAACTCACTGCAAGAGAGAGAGTTCGTCTTTTTTGTAATCCTGATACTTGGCAGGAGCTTAATCTTTTTGCTGAACATAGAGCCATTAATTTTGGAATGCAGGGAAAAGATATTCCTGCTGATGGAGTTATAACTGGTGTTACAACAGTTGATAACAAACTTGTTTATATTGTTTCACAAGATTTTACAGCTGCTGGTGGCTCTGTTGGTGAGACTCATGCTGCAAAAGTATGTGCTGTTATGGATATGGCTTTAAAATCTGGTGCACCTGTTTTGATGTTTAATGATTCTGGTGGTGCAAGAATTCAAGAGGGAGTTGATTCTCTTAATGGATATGGCTCTATTTTCTATAGAAATACACTATTATCTGGAGTTGTTCCTCAAATTGCAATTATATCTGGTCCTTGTGCCGGAGGTGCAGCATACTCTCCTGCTTTGATGGATTTTATTATTATGGTTAGAGGAACAGGGCAACTTTATATAACTGGACCTCAAGTTATTAAAGAGGTTACTGGTGAAGATATTTCAGCAGAATCTTTAGGTGGTGCAGATGTAAATGCATCTATCTCTGGAAATATTCACTTTATTGCATCTTCAGATGAAGAGGCTGCACTTATTGCTAGAAAACTTCTCTCATTCTTACCATCAAATAATTTAGAAGAGGCTCCAAGATATGGAGATGGAACACTAACTTGGAGTGAGGATAATTATCTTAACACTATTATTCCTGATGATCCAAGAGAGGCATATAATATGCTTGATGTTATTCATCATATTGTTGATAATAACGATTTTCTTGAAGTTAAAGCTCATTTTTCACCAAATATAATTGTTGGTTTTGCTAGAATTAATGGTGATACAGTTGGAATAGTTGCAAATGCTCCATCAGCTAAAGCTGGAGTTCTTGATATTGATGCATCTGATAAAGGTGCTGAGTTTATCCGTTTTTGTAATGTTTTTAATATTCCAATTGTAACATTAGTAGATGTTCCAGGTTTTCTTCCTGGTATTGAACAAGAGCATAGAGGAATTATTAGACATGGTGCTAAAATGCTTTTCTCTTATGCCTCTACAACCTCTCCAAAAATAACTGTAGTTTTAAGAAAAGCATATGGTGGTGCATATTTAGCAATGTGTTCAAAAAGTGTTGGTGCAGATAGAGTTGCTGCTTGGCCAACAGCAGAAATCGCAGTTATGGGTGCAGCTGGAGCAGCTAATATTATTTTTAGAGATGATATTAAAAATGCTCAAGATCCAAAAGCTGAAAAAAAAGCAAAAATAGAGGAGTATGAAAATCAGTTCTCTAATCCTTATCAGGCTGCATCAAGAGGTTTAGTTGATGCTGTTATTGAACCTAAAGATACAAGAAGATATATTACTCTCGCATTAATAAGTTTAAAAAATAAAAGAGATATAAGACCACAAAAAAAACATGGATTAATCCCAATGTAGACTTTATCTCAGTTATAAGGAGAGAGTATGAGTTTTTTTATAATATTTATGTCTGTTATATCAGAAACAGCAGAAAAGGAGATGTCTAGAGGAGATAAAGTATTAACTGGATTACAACTATCTCTTATTGGTGTTTTAATTGTATTTTTTGTTTTACTTCTTTTGGTAGGGTTTATATATGGATTTAACTGGATTTTTTCTGGAAAGAGATCTAAAAAAACTCCATTAATAGAAAAAAGTATAGAAAAAGAGAGTTTTGTAAAATCTGCTTCTGAAAGAGAGTTAACACCAGAGCTTATTGCTGTTATAACAGCAAGCGTTCAAGTTGCCTATGGTCCTTGTGCAAAAATAAAAACAATTGTTCCTTCTCAAAATGGGGCTTATGGTATGCAATCTAAAATTAACATTATGTCCTCTCATGTTCCTAATAAAAGAAGGGGATTATAAATTGAGAAAAAAATTTAAACATTAGTAAAAATTTTTAAAAGAGGTAAGTTATGAAACGTTTAAGAGTTACAGTAAATGGTGTTAGTTACGAAGTAGAGGTAGAGCTTTTAGAGGATAATGAAACAGAGGGTTATCTTCCTCAATATCAACCTGTTCAACCAGCAGTTACAGCTACTCCTGTTATAACTGCTCCTATTTCTAAGCCACGTTCAACAGTTTCAACTGGGGATGGTATTACAGCTCCAATGGCTGGAAATATAACAACAATTCATTTTAAAGTTGGCGATTCTGTAAAAGCAAATGATGTTGTTGTTGAGATGGAGGCTATGAAAATGATTACAAAATTAAATGCTCCTACTGATGGCGTTATTAAAGAGATTCATGTTAAAAATGGTGCAAATGTTAATCAGGGAGATCTGTTGGTTTCATTTAAATAGCCCACAGGAGGAGTAAAAATGGATCTTTTTTTAGAGTTTTTGAATAGTACTGGAGTCTATAATGTTTCTATTGGAAGCATTATAATGATTTTAGTAGGTTTATTCTTTTTATATTTAGGTATTGTAAAAGATTTTGAACCTCTTTTACTTGTTCCTATTGGTTTTGGTATTCTTGTTGGAAACATTCCATTTCCAAAAGGAATGGAGCTTGGAATATATGAACATGGAAGTGTTTTAAACTATCTTTATATGGGAGTAACAAAAGGAATCTATCCACCACTTATATTTTTAGGTGTTGGTGCAATGACAGATTTTGCAACTCTTATATCTAATCCAAAACTAATGCTTTTAGGTGCTGCTGCTCAAATTGGTATTTTTGCAACATTTATTGGTGCATTAGCAATTGGTTTTACATTTAAAGAGTCTGGAGCAATTGCTATTATTGGTGGTGCTGATGGTCCAACAGCAATATTTTTATGCTCTAAATTAAAACCTGAATTTATTGGAGCAATTGCAGTTTCTGCATACTCATATATGGCATTAGTTCCTGTTCTTCAACCTCCTGTTATGAATCTATTAACATCAAAAGCTGAACGTAAAATTAGAATGAAACCACCAAGAATGGTTACTAAAAGAGAAAAAATCGTTTTTCCTATTGTAACATTTATTATTGTATGTTTTGTTGCCCCAGGAGCAATTCCACTTGTTTCAATGCTTCTTTTAGGTAATCTTTTAAGAGAGTCAGGAGTTACAGACCGTCTTGCTATAAATGCAAGAAATGCTTTAATTGATAGTGTTACAGTTATTTTAGGTTTAACTGTTGGTGCAAGTACTCAGGCAGATAACTTTTTAACTCCACGTTCAGTTGGTATTTTTGCATTAGGAGCAGTATCTTTTATTATTGCAACAGCATCTGGTGTTCTTTTTGCTAAATTCATGAATGTTTTCTTAAAAGGGGACAATAAAATTAATCCTTTAATTGGTGCAGCTGGTGTTAGTGCTGTTCCAAACTCTGCTCATGTTGTTCATGTATTAGGAAGAAAAAATGATGATAGCAACTTTCTTTTAATGCATGCAATGGCTCCTAATGTTTCTGGAGTTATTGGCTCTGCTGTTGCTGCTGGTGTTATGTTATCTCTTCTTGGATAGAAATCATTTATAAATAAAATCTAAAAAATTTAGGCACAAAATTTTTAACTTTTTTATAGTTGGATATTTTTTTTATTCTTGCAGTGCATAAAAAGGGTTCATTTCTTAAAAAAAGATAAATAACTAGATTTCAATAGCCTCAATCTACAGGTATGAATTACTATTTTTATTATTTTAAGAAAAATCTACCCCCAACAAATAATTATTATTTGAATAAATAAGATATATCTGTTAAAACTAAATATGATTTTTAATATGAGACAATAGTATGATATTTATATTTTTTTTAATAACACTTTTTAATCCTGATATAATAGATATTAAAAATTTGAAAATTAGATCAACAGAGGCAAATATCTACCAGTATAATATAGATTTTGATGAGTATGTTTATAATATTTTAAAAGAGTATGATTATAATCCTTATGAAAAATATTTTGGTTTTAACTATTTTTATAGTAACTCTACTAAAAACTATAACTATCTTTATAGTATAAAAAATATCTCTTTAGATGCTGTTGATTATCCAACTATTTATGATTCTGAGTTTAAAATATCAAAAAATTTTAGTGAAAATATAATTAATAACTTTATAAAAAATAAAGATTATATAGAGTCATCAAATAATGATTATAAAAATAGTTTTTTTAGTGT
>JAFGXH010000248.1 GCA_016936735.1 bacterium | reverse complement strand
TTCCATAAATTGACTTATTTGAATAAAAAATAAGTCATGAACAGCGGGTTTTAACCCGCTGAATGTAAAAATAATGGGTTTTAACCCGCTGAATGGATAACTTTTTAGTTTTTTTCATCACAGTGCACTAAAGTACACTGTTCATTTCGGTTTTTATCATATTTTTTCTCAAAAGTTAAGCAGCATCTTACATGAACAGTGGGTTTTAACCCACTGAATGTAAAAATAATGGGTTTTAACCCACTGAATGTAAAAATAATGGGTTTTAACCCACTGAATGTAAAAATAATGGGTTTTAACCCACTGAATGAATAACTTTTTGTTTTTTTTTCATCGCAGGGCACTAAAGTACCCTGTTCATGTCAAATTTTTCTGTTTTTTCATGTTTATTTTTATTATTTTTTACATAATTAATTGCATTTTCATATGAAATTATATCATTTATGAATGATATATTATATTTTCTAGCCCATAAAACATTTTTTGTTCTATATTTTTCATCTGTTCTATAACTTTTAAAGAACATATAAGAGCTATAACCTTTTAGAAGCTTTATAATTGTTTCTATTTCAGTTTTTTTGCATATAATTATTAAATGTACATGGTCTGTTAAAACAGAACACTCTTCTATTTTAATATTATTTTCTTCAGCTTTATCATTTATATATTTTTTTATAGAATTTTGTTCAATTTCAGATAAAAATTTTGGATACAAATCAACTAAACCTATTTTTATCTCATATCTACTATTATGTATAACCCATGTAATAAGATATGGGTTTTCAGAACTATCTATTTCATCAAATTTATATCTCATAGTAACCTCTTTTTAGTTTTATACAGTCATGAACAGCGGGTTAAAACCCGCTGAATGTAAAAATAATGGGTTTTAACCCACTGAATATATTATATTTCTCTATTTTTCTGAATTTTCCTCAGGTTTTACAGATTTTTTTTGAGTTTTTTTTGGAGCAGATGAGATTATATTGATATTTGTTCCTAAAAGTTGGGCTTTTATTAATAGTTTTAAACGATTATACTCAAGATTCCACTCTTTATATAGATTATCTGCATCTTTTTTTAAAAAAGTTTTATCTGTTGAGGTATCTGTTGATGATTCTACATTTTTTAATAACTCTTTTAATAATATTTCAACACTCTCTTTAAAAAATAAAATAGATTCTGCTGTCTCTGTTGCCATCTCAGATAAAATCACTTGAAAAGATTTGATAATAGTATCTTTTGATTTAACTGCAGAGCCATAATTTTTAGGAAAATAGTATTTATAAGACTCTTTTTTATCAACTTTCACACGAAAATCAATCTCTTTTAAAAGTTTTTTAGAATCATCAATAATTTTACCCATTTTTTCATTAACTACTCTTGATTCAACCTCACTATTTTTAAGATCATCTTTTATTAAATTATATTTTTCCATAAAAACTTGTAGTTTTTCAGCCTGTTTTTTAACATAATCCTCAAAAAAACTATCTTTAGCCTTAATTGAACCTAAAATTGCTTGAACATCTTTTGATAATTGATAAAGTTTTGTGTTCATATCTACCTCCAACAAATTAACTCTTTTTATTTTATCAGATATCAAAAAAATTTCAATTTTTTTTCAATTTTTTATGTTTTTTTTAATCTAACTCTACTCTAACATAAATTTTTTTCCTGTTTCTGTTGCTAAAAACTGATTCTCTATCAACTCAAGCAAAGATTTATCTATTTTTTCTTTTTTTAAAAGAGAGTTGAAGGAGATTTCGAAAACAGATTCAAAATTTTTATTCTCTATAGTCTCATTTTTTAGAAATAGTTTAACAACAGCCAATATTAACTCCCTATTTTCCGATTTATTATAGTTAATATCCTGAAAAAATTGGCTTATATATTGAAGATAACGTTTTTCTAAATCGGATGAGTTCTTTGCAAAATAAATTATAACAACACCTATAATATATAGAATCATTAATGGATAAAGATCGCTAGAAAGTATTGATATTCCAATAATAATTGTTGCTATTATAAATAAAAAATTAAAAACTCCGTTATTAGGAGAGATATTTTTACTATTTTTCATATACTCCTCGAGTTTACTATATAAATCATAAAACTCTTTTTCAAAATCTGGATTATCTGCTCGATTATACTCTAAAATATAACTTTTGTGTTCTGAATTTTTTTGATTTTCTTCTGATTTTATAAAATTCTTTTGATTTTCTTCTGATTTTTCAATTATTTTTGAGGTTGAATTGTATAATTTATTCTGATTCAGACAATTTAAAGCATCATGAATTGCTTTTATTCCACTCTGAGGAGTTTCAATCCTGTTTTCTGGATTATTATCAATCAATTTCTCAATAAATCTACCTGTTTTTTCAGATATTTTTCCAATATATTTTCTCCATGATAGTTCGAAACTATTCTCAATCATCTCTTCTGGATTTTTTCTTGATAAAAGAACAACTGCAAGCACTCCAACCGAATAATAGTCGCTTTTTGGAGATATATCTCCCTTAAAAACCTCTGGAGCCATAAAACCAAACGTTCCTGATACTGTT
>JAFGXH010000247.1 GCA_016936735.1 bacterium | reverse complement strand
TGTACACTCTGGATTAACATTCTCCTCAACACAAACACCATTTTCACAAATAGGTTTTGAAGTATCTGTACAATCTGAATCTATTGTGCACTCTGGATTTGTTGCTTCACAAGTGTGATTTGCTGTATTACAAATCTGACCCTCTATTGTACAATCACTATTTAAATCACAACGTCCATTAGTTAACACACAATTTCCAGTTGTAGCCTGACAACTTTTCCACTCATCACAAGTTACATCTTTACATTTATCAGATGTAGTAGTTCCATCATCTCCACAACTTGAAAAAACAAAGATGGATAAAATTGCTAATAAAAAAAAAGTTACTTTCTTCATAAAAACCTCCAGATTAGTAGATGTTGAAAATTATAACTTGTAATATACAAAAAGTCAACCTTGATTAATAATCTTATTAAAATTATAAAATAAAGTGATAGGAATAGTTATATTATTTGTATTTTTAATAACTAGGATAGAATTTTATGAATATAGTTAGTAACAGCCTCTTTTGAATAGGATTTTTTATATAATTGATAGCTATTTTTACCCCAATCAAATAAAATCTCTCGATTTTTTATAATTTTTTTTATTAACTGAGCCATTTGAACACTATTTTTTCCATTTAAAACAGAACCAATTCTATTTGTTGTTATAAATTCAGATATTGATGAGTTTTGAGAGCCACTAAAAATAACCCCTTTCCCAACAGCCATTGAGCCAAAAAGTTTTGATGGAAGCATTAATCCCTCCCAGCCATTTTTTAGACTTAAAAGATGGATATCTGCTTTTAATAGATAATCTCCTAACTCTTTATATGAAACCCCACTCATCAATTTTATATTTTTGGGAGGATTCTCAATTTTTTTTAATCTATCCCAGCTCTCACCAAAAGCGGAAAATTGATACTCAACATTGTCATTTTCTGTTAATTTGGCTAACTCTAAAAAATCATCAAAAGAGTGACCTCGTCCTAAATTTCCAGAGTATAATATCTTTAATGTTTCTGTTTTATTAATATTTTTTGGGGGTAGATTTTCAAAATAGTCATCTAAATCTGGCTCAGCAAATCCCCAAGGTGTCACACAGTATAGTTTTTTTCCTAAAAACCTCTTCTCAACAAGTTTTTTCATATCATTATCAAGATATAAAACTTTATCAATATATTTAAAATATCTATTAAAATTTAAAAAGTTTGGTATATTAAAATGTTTGTAAAATATATCAGGATAAAGATCAAAAAGCCAATAAATTAATTCACTATTTTTAAATCTCTCTTTCAGAAAAGGGAAAAGAAGAAAAGATAATCCTGGATCTGTTCCAATAAAAATCTTATCAAACTCTATATTATTAAAGTTAAAATTTGAGGATAATCTATCTTTCCAAGAGGATATAATAGAGTATTGTTCAAGAAACCGTTTAAATATGGTCTCTTTAATTTTTATTATTGAGTTAATAAATCTTTTATTTACTATTTGATGATCAAATATAGTCCATATTTTTGATCTTATAATTTTTATTCCATTCCAAATCTCAAACTCTGGTAACACACCAGTTAGATGTCTCATTCGATCACCAGTTAAAACATAAACATCCCAACCATTATTAACTAAAGATTGTGCTAAATCGGAAAAATGTTTTGAACTTGCAACAGGGTCTGGATAAAAATATCTATAAATAAGAAGAATAGATCTCTTTTTATTCATTGGAGTTTACCATTTTATTAATCCAAAAATATGTTTTTTTTAATCCATATTCAAGAGATTTTGATGGTTTCCAACTAAGCTCTTTATTAATTAGAGTGTTATCTGAATTTCTTCCACGAACCCCCATTGGTCCATCAATATGATTTATTAATATTTTTTTACCAGCTATATTTGCAATTTTATATGCAAGCTCATCAATAGATACCATCTCTTCTGAACCAATATTCACTGGTCCATCAAAACCTGAATCCATAAGTTTTCTAACCCCCTCAAGACACTCATCAATATATAAAAATGAACGGGTCTGTTTTCCATCACCCCAAATATCGATTGTTCCACCATCATTAGTTTCAGCTATTTTTCTACACAAAGCTGCTGGAGCCTTCTCTCTACCACCAGTATATGTTCCCTCCTCTCCAAAAATATTATGAAACCTTGCAATTTTCATTTTTATTGAGTAGGTTCTTGCATAGGTTTGATATATTCTTTCACTAAACAGTTTTTCCCATCCATATTCACTATCTGGAAAAGCTGGGTATGCTGTTGATTCTGCACAATTTGGATTTTCAGGATCCTCTTGGTTAAATTGTGGATATATACAGGCAGATGATGAGTAAAACAGCTTTTTAACACCAATTTTAGATGCTAAATCAACAATATTAAGGTTTATTAATGCTGAGTTGTGCATAATTTCAGCATCATTCTCACCAGTAAAAACATATCCAGCACCCCCAACCTCTCCTGCAAGTTGATAAAGCTCATCAACAGCTTCGTTTATAACATTTTTACAAACATCTATATCTCTTAAATCACCAATAACAAACTCATCAGCCTCTGTTGTTCCAAACTCAGGATATTTTAAATCAATACCTTTAACCCAGAAGCCCTCTTTTTTTAATTTTTTAACTAAATGGCTACCAATAAAACCACCAGCACCACAAACAATAGCTTTTTTCATAAATATTCCTAAATAGCAAAATCAAAACGCTCTATTTTTACAAAAAAAAAGAGAATTTACAACTATAAATTAAAATTTTTTTTATTTAGTATATTTTAGAATTAAGAGTTAGGACTCATCCCCCTCTTTTTTCTGTAGTTTTTTAGACATTCCAAGAATTCTGATATCTGGTCTAACAACTGTTTGGCAAGCAAGAACCTCCATAGGCTCTGTTGAACCTTTTCTAAGAATTAAACAGTAGCAATTTTTACATTTAGCACGTTGACAAAACCCCTTTTTATCAATAGTAGGAAATGCCTCAAAAAGTGCACGAAGTAGTGTTTGACCAGATGTCACATTATAACCCTCTTTACCAATTTTTATTAAAATTTTATCACTCATAACACTCCTAAATATATATATAACAAAATATGACTGCTGTTATTTTAATAAAATATCGATTTATCTTTTATTTTAAAACTAACAAAAACAGATTATAAATAGGTATGAATTTAAGAGTTTATAATATTTTAAGAAAAACAGATAAAAAATTCTGTAATAAATTTAAATACTATGCTCTATTTAATTGTAATAATAAATATATTTATGTTATTCTGAATTGTCTTTCATGGAGATTAAAATGAGATATCTATTACTGTTTTTTTTATTGTTCTCTTTAAATATATATTCAAAAGGGAAAAAAGAGTGCTACAAAGGTGAATTTATTGTTGAGGATAATAAAATCCACTTCTCTGCAATAAAAGAGAAGGGAAAAGAGATTGTTAATGTTGAGTTAACAAAAAATCAAAAAATTACAACATTAACCCCAACAGAGATTTGTGGATTATTGATTAATACAAATCATATAAATAACACAACTAAAAAATATGAAAAAAACAAAATGATTTTTTTCCCAGATAAAATTAAAACAGAGGAGTGTTTTATGGGATATTTTATACCATCAATGATGCAACATCCTATTGTTTCCAAAAATCAGGCTTACTTTTCAGAAACAAAAAAAATGGGAGATGAAACAGTTGTATCTCTTCCAGAAAATATTAAAGCAAAAACAGATACTCCTGTTAAAATTTGTGGGTTTAAAGATGTTGTCTCTTTAGGTGGTCCAGAGGGAACAAAAAACTCATATAAAAACAGTTTTATTAATGTTAACTCTGTTAAATATTTTGAAAATAAAACAGAAGATAATCAAATAATAAAAGAGAATGAGTAGATTATTATTATAACTTCATTAAATTTTTAACTGTTTTTGCATTAGAGTTTGTTGAAAAACGTGATAGATATATTTTACCAAAATGATTCACTTTTTCAGAGCTTTTTAAATTATCATAACTTAATACAATTTTAAAAAGAGCATCCTCTTCAAAAGATGAGTTAGGATAAAGCGATACAAGTGTTTCAAAACGCCAAGCTGCACCCTGATATTTTTCATGATCATAATAGAAATTTCCAACATAGTACTCAAATTCAGCTAAATAGTCTACCACTTTTGTATACATCTTTTTCGCTTTCTCTATTTTAGGACTTTGAGGAAAGTTCCCTATAAAAAACATAAGAGCATCTCTTGCCTGCATTATTGAGTCTTTATCTCTTTCATAAGGTGGTGGTAAAAGGAAAAAATCTGATGGAATCTCAAAATAGTAACACTCTGCAGTTTTAAAATGGGCCTCTGGAATAAATATTGACTCAGGATATCTTTTCACAAATGTTTGATAAACCTCAATAGCATCAATATAGTTCTCTTGAATAACTAAAATATCTCCATAAACAATTTGAACTCTCTCTTGAATCTCAAGCTCATATGGATACTCTTTTTTTATAAACTCAAGATAGCTACGAGCCTCTTCAAAATAGCCTCTATCTGCAGCCTCTATTGCCCAATTAAGATTTTTGTCTGCAACCTCTTTTGGAGATAATTTACCATCAAAGTTGGTTGGGTTTGGAAGACAACCAACAAATAAAAGAAATATAGGGATTAAAATATATTTTATCATTTTAGTTTTCCAAAAATTTTTATAAACTAATTTAATATTTATAAAACTCTATCTCTATAATCTAAAATAACTATATTATAGAGTTTATATTATTATAAAAAAGACCATC
>JAFGXH010000246.1 GCA_016936735.1 bacterium | reverse complement strand
AGTTATATATTTTTCTTATCCCTTTGTCAAGCTTTTTTTTTATTATTTTTATTTTTTTTTACTTTTTCCCTTTTTTTCTTTATTTATAGAATTTTATTCATACTAAAATTATCAGGAAAAACCTCTAAAATAGATGCTTCAATTGAATCATATAACTCTGAAGTTATTTTAAAATAGATATCATAAAATTCATCCAATGGTTCAGAAAAAGATAATATCATTCTAAAAACTCTTTTAATAAACTCTTTTTTACTAATTAATGTTTTTTGATTAGTTAAACTTTTTTTTAAAAAAAACATATGAGTTAATATTTTTTTATCAAATTTAGCAAACTCCATATGATAAATTATTATTGGAGTGTGAATAATATGAAATCTGTTCTCTATTTTTTTTATAAGAACTAAATCATCATGAACAACTGAAAAACCCTCCTTTTGAGACATTAAAGCAAAAGTTGTTTTTCCTGCTTCACTAACTCCTAATGATAATACCCCCACAGTATCATTAAATACTGCTGATGAGTGTAGATATAATGCATCAAATTTAGGCATTAAATAAACATATAGAAATCTAAATAGAAAATATAGTGGAGTTTTTGAATTCTCTATATAAAACTCACCAGATAAAGATTCTAGAGATAAAAAACCATCAACTCCAAAATATCTAAAATAGAGATCTCCATTTTCAAATTTTACATTTAATAACTCTTGTGGTGTTGGGATATTTACTCTTTCTGACCAATACTCTCTATATTTAAGATTAATTTTTGCCTTAAAACTCTCTTTTTCTGAAAAAAAATCCCCTAAAGTATCAATAATCATATAATCAAATAATTCATCATATTCTAATAAAATAGGTACATCAGCAATCTCTATAACTCTTTTCATAAAACTCCAATAAATCTCTTTTAGAGATATAAATAAAACAAATAGTAATTCAATATTTTATATAAAAAAATAGTTTTAATTAATTTTTAAAATGAAAAAGTCAATTAGAAAAATAAACTCTATATTTATCTCCCCTTTTTTCTAGCATTTTCCTAAAAAAATATTTTACAAATGGTCTAAATATAAAATAGGAATCAACCTCAACATCCTCTATTAAAAATAATTCATTATCAATTTTTTTTAATATATGTTTATGTCTCCATTTTTTTAATGGAAAAGGTAATTTTACCCCCTCATCAACAAAGTATGATTCATTATCATCAATAACATACTCTGAAATAACTCCATCCCATCTAAAAAACATAACTTTAAGTCTAAAAATAGAGTTTTTTGATATCTCCTCAAAAACATCTATTTTTAATGGAATAAACCTAGGATTCAAAAACATAAATAGCTCTTTATTCATTTTCTTAAATTGAGCTTTTAAATCCCCTGATATTTTATGTTTTATCTCTATTTTCAAATAAAGCCTCATAAAAAATAGTAAGTCCTACTATCATAATAATCTATTTTCAATAAAAAAGTCCTCTATCAAAAGATTAACCATTTGAGGTTGCTCTATTGGAGCAGTATGACTTCCCCAAGGTAAAACCCAAAGTTTAGATTTTTTTATCTCTTTATGCATTTTTACAGATAAAAAATATGGAGTCATTGTATCTTTAGCTCCTGCAATAATAAGAGTTGGAATATCTATTTTATTTAAAATAGGCCAAGCTGTATGATTCATTGCAGACTCTAGTAGATATCCAAAAGATCTAAAATCTAACTTATCTCTTATTGACTCCAAATATGGCATAAAATCCTCTTTTTTTAGATAATATCCATTAACCTCTGTTCTTGAAACCACTGGATATATTAATGGAAAAGTTGCTAAAAAACTGATTTTTGATAAAAATTCAGATTTTGGTTTTAAAATATTATTTATTCCCCATCTAAAAATAGAGTCAAAAATATCTGTATTATGATAAGAACGCATTGGCTCTCCATAACTTCCACACATTGGAACCAATCCTTCAACTCTATGAGGTTGTTGTTTAAAGGCCTCTAATATAACTTGAACACCCATTGAGTGTCCCAAAAATATCCCTTTCTCAATTTTTTCATAATCCATAACAGCAAAAAAATCTTTTACAACATTCTCAACAGTTACTGAATCTATATTTTTGGGAATAGGTGTCTCTCCATGTCCTCTATAATTTAAATGTATAATTCTAAATTTTTTTTCAAAAAATGGGATAATATATTTCCAAACATAACCAGAACAGGCAATTCCATCAGCAAGAATTAATGTTTTATCCCCATCTCCAATAGCTCTATACCAAATCTCCTCTCCATCAAAACTTTTTATCAATTTTTCATAATTATTACTCAAAATTACCTCCAAAATATATCCAAGAGGAGATTCTCTCTATCTCATATAGTGGAATTTGCTCATTTGGTGGCATTTTATCCCCCTGAATACCAATTCCAATAAGCTTTTTAATAAGTAAACTCTCTTGATGATCTCCACTAACTATATACTCTTTCATAGATTCATATGTTTCAAAACTATCATTTGTTACAATAAAATGACTACTACTTTTATCGAAACTTAACCTATTATTTTTAATATAATTTTTATTATTACTCTGTTTATTATGACAAATAGAGCATTTTGATTTTAAATATGGATATATATCTTTATATTTTACCTCTAAAAACTCCTGATTTGGATATAGTAATCTATTCGTTTTAAAATCAAACATAACATCCTGCTCCATACTAGAACCATAAATATTTTTTATCTCTTTTTTAATAAAACAACGATATCTTACAAAAGGAATATATGGATAGTATGGAAAAAGAGTTAACTCATCCTCTCCATTTGATTTTCTATTCAATCTATATGAGAAATCTACACTTTCACTTCCACTATAACAATCAATATTTTGATATATTGATGAAGAATAGACTCTTTGATTAAATGTAATAACTATTGGTTCTGATATTGGAATCTCACTATTTGAAGCAGATATATAATTAATTTTAATAGAAATGTTCTCAATTTTATAATATGGATTATCAATCTCTTCACCACAAGATAATAAAAAAAGAGAAATAACGATTGTAATTAAAATTTTCATTAAAAACCCAATATCCAAATAAAAATATAATAGCTTTAAGATAAACTATCAAGTTTATCTAAAAAAGATACAATTAACTCAAAAAAACCCTCTTGAAATTTTTCAAATGGCTCATTTAATAATGAGTAGTAGTCTGCTTTTATTAAAGAGTATGGTATAAAGGGAAAATATTGATGCTCTAAAAGGTAGAGATTAGTAAACAATCTAATAGATAAACCTGTATAAAATGGATAAATCTGTTTAAGATTATAGTGTAGAAAAGAGTACTCCTCTAAAATAGTTAGATTTATATTTTTATTATTAAAAATGGTCTCCATTTTTAAAGATATCTCTTTATGATCAGATATCTCATGTAAAAAATGGCGATGAACTAGGTTTTTATGTCTAAAAGCCTCTTTATTTATCAATTTTTTATTTATTTTTTTCAATCCCAAAATAGAGTTTTCAAAATCAAATACCCCCTCAAAATAATCTTTTAAAACACTATTATATCGTGAATAGTATTCAGAATAATCCTCAAACTCTATAGTCATTCCCTCAGCTTGAAGCTCCTCTTCAATCCAAAAATGGATAAATGTTGTAAAAAATTCATAAACAGACCCATGATTATTTTTAATTTTTTTTAATAATAGTTCACTTTTTTTATCAATTAAAAACTGAATATTCTCCATAAAACATCCTTATTATGAATTTTTATTCTTTCCTCTTTTTCTTAATTTTTAGTAAACAAAATTAAGATTTTACTTAATAGTTATTTTTGAAATAGTATAAATCTCAATAATAATATAGGTTATTATAAAAATATTTAATACTATTTTCAAGAGATTAATTAGATAGACCAACTCTCTTTTATGATACTTCCCTTTTGTTTATCATTTTTAACAGATAGATAAACCTCTACCTCATGTTGTAAAGTATCAAGATGAGATATCATTCCAACAATTTTATTCTCATATCTTAATGATTTTAATGTCTCTGTCACAATTTTTAAAGCCTCTTTATCAAGAGAACCAAACCCTTCATCAATAAAAAAGAAACTCTGCTCACTTTGACTTATTGATTTAACATGATCTGCAAGAGCAAGTGCAAGAGAGAATGCAGCTTGAAACATCTGACCACCAGAAACAGTTTTTAACAGTCTTGTTTTTCCATTATTCATATAATCACGAATAATAAACTCCTGCTTATCATCAAGCTCAAGACGAAGTTGATTTTTTGTAAGTTTAAAAAATCTCTCATTAGCCACCTGAAGAAGATGGTTAAGAAATATCTCAGAAACATATCTAACAAACCCTTTTCCTCTAAACATCTGCTCTAACTGTTTCAATCCACTCTCTCTTTTTTTCAAACCACTCTGTTCTAACTCAACCTCTCTTCTTTTATCCATTATAGTTTTTAGTCTTTTAATTTCAGCCTCAATTAATGTATGTTGTTTTTGAGTGGATAAAAAATCTTTCTCTAATTGGATAATCTCTGAATTAATTGTAGATATAGAGATCTCCTCAATATTAATAAAGCTATTAACATCATCAAAAGAGTCTATTTCAGATAAAATAGAGTTTTTCTCTGTAGTAAATTTTACTATTTCACCTTTAAAAGCCTCTATTTTTGAGCTATTTTTTAAAATTTTTGAGACATCATCAAAGGATAAAAATCCACTCTCTTGAAGTTTTTTTAATGTTTCACTCTCTAAACTATCTATCTCTTTTTTAATTGATTCAATATCAGTAGAGAGAGATAAAATCTGTTCAGAGATTGAGTTATATTTTTTTTCATCATCTAATCTCTCCGATTTTTTCATATTTAGATAGTTCTCTTTATCTAAAAGACTCTTTTTAAATGTTTCTGAAATCTTTTTTAAGGAGAAAATAGACTCTTTTTTATACTCATCTGGAATTTGAGTTAATTTTGAAAGTTCATTTTCTAAATGAGATATTTTATAATGGTACTCATCAATTTTCATTGAAAGTTTTAAAATCTCCTCTTTTAAAACTATATTTTTACTCTGCTCTTTCTCTAAAGATAGTTTAACTCTTTTTAAATCATCCTGTAACTCATCCTGCTCTTTTATTCTTGACTCAATATTTGGTGGAAAATTTGAGTTTTTATACTCTCTTTCTAATAAATCTAGCTCTTCTAACTGTTCATCAAGCTGTTTAGATAAAAGATTTTCAGAATTTTGCAAAATATTTGTCTCATTTAGAAATAGAGTTAAATTTTTCAACTCATTTTCTAAAGATTTCTGTTCTAATTTTAATTTTTTTAATAGATTTTTATCATAATTTGATGAAAGAGGAGCTGGATGTTCTGTTGAGCCACAAAGAGGACATTTTTCACCATCTAAAAGCTCTGATGAATACTCAGCTAATCTCTCCTGAATTGATAGTGTATGAATTTGGGAAAGAGTCTCTGATATCTTTTTATTAATTGACTCAATTAAAAACTCAATCTCATTTTTTATTGAGTTTAAAGATAAATCCTCCCATTTTGAGAAACTAAATTTTTTAATATTATTAATTTTACTCTCATTTAAAGAGTCTAATTTTTGTTGAGATTGAGTCACTATATTTTTACTATTTTTTATTTTTAAAAATAGCTCTCTCTCTTTTTGATATAGTCGTTTTAAGTTATCTAAACTACTACTATCAACTATTTTTCTGGCTATTTCAGCTATTTCAGACTCTATTTTCCCAATTTTTTCCAAACTATTTTTTAACTCTACTTCAGAATTAGATTTTTTAGTTAAAGTTGGTTCAATTTCAGCTTTTAGTTGCTCTAAACTCTCATCAATCTCTTTTCTTTTAATCCACTCTTTTAAACTGTTTTCTGGAATAGAGTTATCTTTTAATTTCTGATAATCAATCTCAATTTGAGATATATTACTATTTAGTGAGTCTAATTTTAGAATTAAGCTCTCTTTTTGTTCAGTTAATTTATTAATATTTTCTTTTTTTTGAACTAAATCTCTCTTTCTAAGAGAGAGATGGATATCTATTTTTTCAAAAGGGAGAGCCTTTTCAAAAAGATTAATCTCATTTTGATACTCAATAATTTTACTCTCTTTAGATAAAATAGACTCTTTTTTATTAATTAATGTTTGATATATTTTTTTTCTATCCCAAAGTGAGCCTATTTGTTTCATCTCATCTCTTTTTTTATTGAGGGTAGATTTTAATCTCTCTGAACTTAATAAAAGCTCATTGAGTTCAATATTTTTCGCATCAATTATCTCATCAGAGGCATCTAATAACTCTGAAAGTTTTCCCTCTAGTTTAGATAGTTCAAGCTCATTTCTATTTTTTAATTTTGAGAGTTTTGAAGATAGGTCAAAGCGGCTTAAATCAAATAGTTTCTCTAACATTGAGGCTCTATTTGTTGCTGTTTGATTTAAAAACTCCTGAAATTTTCCCTGAGGTATAATAACAGTTTTCCTAAAAGTATCATAATCCATTAAAAGAAGTTTTTCACCATCTGTTTCTGTTGCAGGAAGCCAATCAACACCATCATGTTTATAAACTTTTCTATCTTTCTCAAATTTCTCTGGATTTTTTGGATGTCTTTTAACTCTATAATAGAATCTATATAAGTCTCCACTATTTTTTCCAATATAGCATGAAAAATCAACAATTAACTCATCAGAATCAAGATTCATTATATTTGCATAGATTTTATCATTACTTGATACCCTTTCAGATTTTTCATAAATAGATAGAAGTATTGCCTCTAATATTGTTGACTTTCCACTTCCAACAGAACCAAAGATTCCAAAAAGATGAGCACTTGTTAATTTTGTAAAATCAACTGTTTGCTCTGTTTTATATGAGTAAAGTCCTTTTATTGTTAAAGAGATAGGTATCATAAATATTCTCCAAAAAGCTCAATAAAAAAAATATTTAATAGAGTTTAGTTTATATCACAAAACCATTAGAGATTACTTTTAATAGAGTATAAAATCAACTCTTTTTTATTTATGCTAATAAAAAAATAGTAATATCATTACATGAATAGTGGGTTTTAATCCACTGAAGGTATAAAAATGATTTTATTATAAACATCAAGAGTTGCCATAACCAAAAAATTTACTTTTTAATAGT
>JAFGXH010000245.1 GCA_016936735.1 bacterium | reverse complement strand
AGTTATATATTTTTCTTATCCCTTTGTCAAGCTTTTTTTTTATTATTTTTATTTTTTTTTACTTTTTCCCTTTTTTTCTTTATTTATTGATTTTCATGCCTAAAAAATCTCTTTAATTAAAGAGACTATTTTCTCATCATCAAAAGGCTTACTCATATACATATTTGCTCCTGAAGATATTGCATTTATCTCATCTCTTCTTTGTCCTTTGGCGGTTAATATAACAATATATATATCTTTATAATCACTATTTGCTCTTATCTCTTTTGTTACCTCATAACCATTTTTTTTAGGCATCATAACATCAAGAAGAATTATTTTTGGAAGATATTGATTTACAATTTTTATTGCCTCTTCTCCATCAGAGGCTGTTATTACATCATATCCCTCCATTTCTAATATAAAAGATATTGTTTCTCGAATATTTGGTTCATCATCAACAATAAGAATCCTATTACTTAAAAAATT
This sequence comes from bacterium, assembly GCA_016936735.1. Lineage (GTDB taxonomy): Bacteria > UBP6 > JAFGXH01 > JAFGXH01 > JAFGXH01 > JAFGXH01. Next base: position 2,260 of record JAFGXH010000245.1, on the reverse strand, counting down.
AGAACTCATAATCCTCCTCCTCTGAAACATATGATAATGCAATTGCAGTTAAGTCATCCTCTAATTGATTCCCACTAAAAATAACTACATCATTTAGGATCTCTTCAACCAAGCTCTCCATTGAAAGATTCTTTTTCTGTTTTAATACCCTAATTAATCTATCTTTTCCAAAAAATACACCATTTTTATCAATTGTTTCTTCCAAACCATCAGTAAAAAGAAATAATAAATCTCCTTTGTCTAAAACCAAACTCCTCTCTTCATACTCTGAATCTTCAAAAAAACCTAATGGTACTCCTGTTGCAGGTAACTCCTCTAAAGAGTAATTTTTTCTTAACAAAAGAGGAGAGTTATGTCCTGCATTACAATACACTATATATCCAGTCTCTAAATTTAATGAAAGCAAAACTGATGTTATAAATCTTCCAGAATCTCCAACCTCCTCACAAATAAATCTATTTAATAGTAGAAAAAGCTTAGATAACTCCTCTGTTTGTTCAACAAATGCTTTCAAATAGCTCCTAAAATTATTCACTAGCAAAGCAGATGAAAAGCTATGACCTGAAACATCTGCAATTAAAAGAAAAAGGGTTTTATTTTTTTGAAAATATCCAAAATAGTCTCCTCCAACTCTATTTGGAGCTATACTTTTTCCATAAAAAGAGAAGGGTGATATATCAATAAAGTTTTTAGGAAGTATTGATTTCTGAATTTTCTCAGCAAGAGATATCTCCATTTTTAATTTTTCACTCTCTTTTACTTTTTCAATAAGTAAAATTGTTTGAACCATAATTGCAATCTCTGTTGCAATAGAGTGTATTATTTTAAGATCTTCAGAACTAAAAGGAGTTTGATCCTCTTTATGTGTTAAATTTAAAACCCCAAGAACTTTTTGTTGTATTTCAAGTGGAATAACTGCAATTGGTTCAGATATAAAAGTTGTTTTAAATGTATGGGTTTTTAACTGTTTCGTTATTAATTGTTGCTTTAATTCATCAGGAATATCCTTATCACTATTAATAATGAGTGATGTACCATTTGTAAATACCCATCCTGAAAAACCTGTTATTGGAAGATATTTTCTTTGAGTTATTGATTCAGGAAGGCCTATACTTGATGATATTAAAAACTCCCCCTTCTCCTCAATAAGAATGGAGGCTCTTTTTACTTTTATAATTGAAACAAGCTCTTGCAAAATAAATGAGCAACTCTCTGTAATTGATGTAAAATAACCAAGTTTTCTTGTAATATGTGTGTGAAAATTAATAATTTTCCATTGTCTTGCAACTGTTTCCAATATATCAACAATATTTCCACTACTACAAAATAGAGTCGATAATAGTTCTCCAATTTGATATATATAATCCTTATATAATCCTCTTGAAACCAATTTTAACTCAATATTTTTATCAGGCATAACATCAAAATTAAAAACAGAGTGATTTTGATATTGTGAAAAATCTTGAGTTTCAAAATATATATCTCCCTGAAAATTTATTTGAGTCTCAAAATCAACCATTCTAAAAAAATCTATTACAGAAAGAATCTCTTTTCTCTTTAGTAGGTATTTTAGCTTTTTATCATCTTTCATAAAATAGAGTCCTTACTACTCTTACAAAACGGAATTAAATCTTTTTCGGTTAAAAAAATAAACTAATAACTATTTTATCTTGATTTTAGTTTTCATTATTTAAATTCTCTTCAATAATTAGTTGTATCTGTTCTAAAATATATAAATCCTCTTCAGAAATATTTTGAAAAAACACACCAAATCCTCTTCTATTATCATATTTTGACTCAATAAAATGAGCCCAAACAACAATACCTTTTCCTTGAACAATGGGGGCTCCATCTCTATTTTGAATCTCAAAAACAATCTCGTTTCCAACTTCACAATACTCTTCAGAAGTAACAAACATTCCCCCTTTTGAAATATCTAAAACAAAATACTCCTTAAAATTTTCACCACCATCAAATGATATAAAACATGGTAGAAAACAGTCAAATCTTGTATGTTTTCGTCTTTCATGCATAAATCCTCCAACAAAATTAATAAAAAATATTCCTAAATATTAAATCATAAAACTTAAAAATTATCCAGATAATTGTAATTTTTAAATATTTTCAATTTAATTAAAGGGTTAAATATAAGAAAAAAACATATTTTTAATTAATTTGCTTAAAAAATAATATTTATATGAAAAAAAGTTGGCAAAATTATTTAAAATAATTATAATTAGAATATATAATATTGGAGGGT
>JAFGXH010000244.1 GCA_016936735.1 bacterium | reverse complement strand
TTCCTGAAAAATTTTTTATTTTGACTTTTATAAAATAATAAAACATCAATATTTTTTCATACTATAAAAAATATTAATACATGATTAGCAATTTTTTTTTAATAGCATAAAAAAAGGGGCTTTTCAGCCCCTTTTTATTTAGTTTATTTCAAAAAAATATTATTCATCTTTTTTATCTTCATAACTCATATTTGCAAGGTTAAGAAGATGTTGAAATCTTTTTTGAATATCTTTTTCTGCAGCTTCAAAACGCTCATCTGCAATAGCAGGGAAAGAGTTTTGTAAAGATTTGTAACGTGTTTCAGATAAAATGAAATCACGAACAGAACCTTTAATTGTTTTTGAATCTAATTGAAGAGGATTTTTTCCCTCTTTTGCAAGATTTGGATTGTAGCGATAAATTGGCCAATATCCAGTCTCTGTTGCAATTTTTTGATGAGTTGGAGTATAACGAAGGTTAAATCCATGAGCAATACAAGGAGCATAAGCAATAACAATAGATGGACCATTATATGCTTCAGCCTCTTTGAATGCTTTAACAACTTGGTTTTTATTTGCACCCATACTAATATGAGCAACATAAACATAACCATAACTCATTGCAATAAGACCTAAATTCTTTTTAGATCTCTCTTTTCCAGCAGCAGCAAATTTTGCAACTGAACCAATAGGTGTTGATTTTGATGCTTGACCACCAGTGTTTGAGTAAACCTCTGTATCAAGTACTAAAATGTTTACATTTTCACCAGATGCAATAACATGATCTAAACCACCATAACCAATATCATAAGCCCAACCATCACCACCAAAAATCCAAACAGATTTTTCGATGAAATAGTCTTTTAACTCATCAACTTTTAATAATACAGATTTTAATTCACCCTCTGCTTTTGCAATTGCAACTGGAAGAGCAGCTTTAACAGCTTTTGCTGCAGCTTTTGCTTCATCTGTTACAGATTCAAAAAGAGACATCATCTCATTTAAAGAATTACGAAGTGTTGAGTCAAGAGAGTCACAAGCAAGAGCTTTCTCAACATTTGCTTTAAGTTGAACTCTATTTTGAGTAACAGCTAAACGCATTCCCATACCAAATTCAGCATTATCTTCAAATAGAGAGTTTGCCCACGCTGGTCCATGTCCCTCTGCATTAACTGTATATGGTGATGATGGAAATGTTCCACCATAAATAGATGAGCAACCTGTTGCATTTGCAACAACCATTCTATCACCAAAAAGTTGAGTTACAAGTTTTACATAAGGTGTTTCACCACAACCTGCACATGCACCAGAGAACTCAAAAAGAGGTGTTTTCATCTGGCTTCCTTGAATAGAATCATCTTTTAAACCACCAAGATTTTCTGGAAGAGCATCAAAGAAAGCTGCATTTTCGATTTCACCTGCTGCGATTTCTGTTTCAAGAGGAGAGAAACCAAGTGCTTTTGTTTTTGCAGGACAAACCTCATAACAAACCCCACAACCTGTACAATCTTCAACATAAACCTGAATTTTAAAACGTAAATCAGTTTTTTTAACCTCAATAGTTTTAAATGTTTCTGGTGCAGTTTCAAGAAGCTCTGGAGAGATTCTTTTTGAACGGATTGCAGCATGAGGACAAGATATAGCACATTGACCACATTGAATACAGTTATCTGAATACCAAGTTATAACCTCTGGAGCAATTCTTCTTTTTTCCATTTTGGTTATAGAGAGAGGCATTTTTCCATCAACAGGAAGTTTAGATACTGGAATTAAATCACCTTTAAGGCGAACAATTGGTTCAACAACATCTTTAACCCAATCTGTTTTTTCACCTTTAAGAACCTCAACATGAGTAATATTTGAAGTTACTTGAGTAGGAACAGGAATCTCAACTAAAGCATCAAATGTTGCATCAATAGCTTTCCAGTTCATATCAACAATATGTTGACCTTTTCTTCCAAAATCTTTTTGAACAGCATCTTTCATATATTTTATTGCTTCCTCAATTTTTGGAATAACACCACTAATTTTAAAGAAAGCAGCCTGCATAACAGTATTAATTCTACCACCAAGACCAACAGATTTTGCAATTTGAAGAGCATTAATGTTATAGAATTTAAGTTTTTTTCTGATGATTGTTTCTTGAAGATCTTTTGTTAAGTGATTAAAAACCTCTTCATTACTAAATTCGCTATTAAGAAGAAATACACCACCATCTAAAATACCATCAAGAAGATCATAACGACCAATATATGATGGATTATGACAAGCAATAAAGTTTGCATTAGATACAAGATATGGTGCACGAATCTGTTTTTTACCAAAACGAAGATGGCTTATTGTAATACCACCAGATTTTTTAGAATCATAAGAGAAATATCCTTGTGCATACATATCTGTATGGTCACCAATAATTTTAATTGAGTTTTTATTAGCACCTACAGTACCATCACTTCCAAGTCCCCAGAATTTACAACAGATTGTTCCCTCTGGTTCAGCATTAATCTCTTCAGTAACTTTTAAGGATAATCCAGTTAAGTCATCATTAATACCAACTGTAAAACCATGGAATCCATTGTTTTCTAAATGATCATAAACAGCTTTAACCATTGATGGAGTAAACTCTTTTGATGAAAGACCATAACGACCACCAATAACAAAAATAGATGGATCAACAGATACTTTAATATCAAGATAAAGTGGTTCACCAATAGAGCCTGGCTCTTTTGTTCTATCAAGAACTGCAATTTTTTTAACAGTTTTTGGTAAAGCCTCAAGAAAATGTTTTACAGAGAATGGACGATATAAGTGAACATTAACAACACCAACTTTTTCACCTTTTGCTGTTAAATAATCAACTGTATCCATAACTGCTTGAGCACCAGAACCCATAATAATAATTACTTTCTCCGCATCTGGAGCACCATAGTAATCAAAAAGACGATAGTGACGACCTGTTTTTTCAGCAAGTCTATCCATATTTTTTTGAACGATTTCAGGAATTGCTGTATAGTAAGCATTTGCAGCCTCTCTACCTTGAAACCAAACATCTGGATTTTGTGCACCAACTTTGATATATGGTTTTTCTGGTTTTAATGCTTTATCTCTAAAATCACGAATAGCCTCTTCACTAACAAGTTCACGAAGAGTTTCATACTCAATAAGTTCAACTTTTTGAACCTCATGAGATGTTCTAAAACCATCAAAAAAAGACAAAAATGGAACTTTTGTTTCAAGAGTGGATAGATGGGCAACTGCTGCCATATCCATTGTTTCTTGAATTGAAGCTGCTGCAGTCATTGCCCAACCAGTCATACGACATCCCATTACATCAGAATGGTCACCGAAAATAGATAGAGCATGAGTTGCTAATGTACGAGCTGAAACATGGAAAACTGCTGGTAAAAGTTCACCAGAGATTTTATACATGTTTGGAATCATAAGAAGAAGACCTTGTGATGCTGTAAAAGTTGTTGTAAGGCTTCCTGCTGTTAATGAGCCATGAACCGCTCCAGCAGCTCCACCTTCAGATTGCATCTCAACAATTCTTGGAACTTGACCAAACATATTGAGTTTTCCTTTTGAAGCCCAATCATCAGCATATTCACCCATATTTGAACTTGGGGTAATAGGATAGATTGCAGCCACTTCGCTAAAAGCGTATGCAATATAAGCTGCAGCATAGTTACCATCGATGGTAACAAATTTTTTTGCCATTAATTCCTCCAAAAATTAACATCAACCAAAAGACAAGCAGATAATATCAAATTCTCAATATAATTGCAATTATTATCGATTGAATTTAAATTTTTTGTTAAATATTTTAGATTTTTTATATGATATTTTGAAACCCTAATTATTCTAAAACAGGGGATAATATTGGAGAATCAGTTGAGTTTCCTCGTCCTAACTGACCATTATTATTTCTACCTTTACATTGAATGTAATTAATATTTTGATCATAAACATTAAGAAGACAGGAGAACTCAATACCAAGTGCCCCATCAGATGATTCAACATTTTCTGTTGTATTATTTTCAGGATTATTATTTGTATCAGCAACCTGTTTTCTATTATTTTTACCCCAAAGAATAGTTGTTTTTGTTGTTGTTGTTCCCATTGAGTGTTGTCCATTTTTTGCGGCAACATACAAAACATGTGGTTTATCTATAAGTGTTGGAATTATATATTCTGTGTTGGTTGTATTATCAATCTGTTTTAGACTATTATCACCCCAACAATATAGCTGCTCACTATCTGTTATTGCACAAGTAAACTCTTTTCCAGCAATAATATCTTTTGCAATTAAAGAGTTCCCATTTTGTAATTTAACAACTCTTCCCCAATAGTTAAAATTAGCAATCTCTGTTCCTGAACTATTTATAACTCCAACTTGACCCTTAGAGTTATCACCCCAACAGATAACCTCACCCTCTTGATCTCCATCAACAGATGGATCATCTAATCTTAAAACACAGGTGTGTTTTTCACCAGCAACAATTTTTTGCAAATACTTTATTTCAGCTTTTGTATAACAGTTAAAATCGGTGCAATATTTTGCACTACCTGCCCAATAATCAACCACATAAAGTTGATTTGTTGTTGTATAGTTATCTAATGCTCCATAGCTCATATTTCCCCAGCAAGAAACAGATATTGCAGATGTTTCATTTTGTCTTCTTAAAACACATGTATGTTCTAATCCATTTGCAATATCCTCAACACCAGATAAATCATAATAGTTTGGATTTGAAAAAATCTGTGTTTTTACTGGAATTAATTTGTCTGTAGTTGTTCTATCACCTAATTGCCCTGTATTATTAAAACCCCAACACCAAACATCTGAATCTGAATCAATTGAGCATGTTGTTTTATTATTTGCTGATATTTTATCCATAACAACATCTTGATCAGAGAAGGTTATAAATGCTGGCTTTTCTTTTTTTGTTGTTGTATTATCACCAATCTGTCCTTTATCATTTCTACCCCAACAATAAACAGAACCATCATTTTTTAATGCACAAGAGTGTTCAGAGCCAGCAACAATTGAATCAATAGAGTTAAATATAGGTTTACACTCATTTCCTCCTGACACAGGTAAACAGGCATCAACATCCTCTGTATTCCTACAAAGTGTAATTATATTTCCATCATCAATTTGAGAGTTACAGTCATTATCTTTACTATCACAAACCTCTGGATTATTTGGAAATTTTTGATTATCATCATCATCACAATCATTTCCATTTTCTACATATCCATCAGGTTTTGAGCAAGCTTGTGTTGTTGTATCTAAGTCACCATAATTATCACTATCTGAGTCCAAATAGTATGTTGTTTTTAGATTCTCATCAATAAAATTATCGCAATCATTATCTAAATTATCACAACTTGTTTCAGAACCATCCTCATAATTTGCCACAACTCCAACATAAAGATCAACCCATCCAGATGAACCTTGGCAGGTTTTTCTTGCATTTAAACAGACTCCCTTCTGATTTGTTGTTAACTCTCCAACTAATCCATTATCTATTTGATTATCACAGTTATTATCTTTGCCATCACAAATTTCAGGATTTTCAGGAAATCTTTTGTTATCATAATCATCACAATCATTTCCAACTACTGCATAGCCATCTGGTTTTGAACAGGCTAATGTTGTTACATCTGTTTTACCATAATTATCACTATCAGAGTCTTGATAATATACTGTTTTTAAATTCTCATCAATCTCACCATCACAGTCATTATCTAGGCCATCACAACTTGTTTCTGAACTATTCTCATAATTAGAAACAACACCTTCATAAACATCAACCCATCCTAAATTACCTTGACAGGTTTTTCTTGCATTTAAACAGACACCTCTTTGTTCTGTTGTTAACTCTCCAACTAATCCATTATCAATTTCACCATCACAATTATTATCTCTTCCATCACAAGATCTTTCTGTAACATCTTCATAATGAGAAACAACCCCATCATAAACATCAACCCATCCAGATGAACCTTGACAGGTTTTTCTTGCATTTAAACAGACACCTCTCTGTTCTGTTGTTAACTCTCCAACTAATCCATTATCTATTTGATTATCACAATTGTTATCTTTTCCATCACAAATTTCAGGATTTTCTGGAAATCTGGAGTTATCATTATCATCACAATCACTACTATTTAAAACATATCCATCTGGTTTTGAACAGGCTTGAGTTGTTACATTTAAGTTCCCATAATTATCATCATCAGAGTCTTGATAGTATGTTATTATAACATTTTCATCAATCTCTCCATCACAATCATTATCTTTTCCATCACAAATCTCATCTGTTTTTTGTGTTAAGTCTGCTTGAACACTACAGATAATATCCCCATTTTCACCACAAACAAAAACACCATCTCTTCTACACTCACCTAATCCATCAAAACATGAGGCTCCAAGATTACCAATATCAACAACACCATCACAATCATTATCTTTTCCATCACAAATCTCAATGCCATCATTGGATAGTTGACAAAGATAGTCACAATTTTCTCCCCACCAATTCTCATCACAAACGCAAGTTGCAACACCATCAACATCTTCACAATGACTATTTCTTCCACATGTTGGATTCTCTATTTGACATATAGATAATTGAATACACTCTCCATTTTCACAAATACTATTCTCTGGACAGGTTCTCTCATTACTCCACTCTAAGCATATATCTGAATCAAAATTTCCACAAATTTTATATTTATTATCAGATAGACACTCTTTTTGATTCTCTTGACACTCTGTTTGATTATCACAAGTTGTTGAGAAACAACTCCCATACATACAGGCCTCATCTTCATTACAACCAGATATAATTACATTATTTAAACAACCATTTGCATCTTTCTGACACTCAAGAATATTTTTTCTATCACAAGATAAAACCCCCTCTTGAGAGCATTTGTTATCACAAACTGATGGAGTGGAGCTTGTATTCCCACAACCATACATCGTTATTAAAACTATTAAAACAAAATATTTAAACATATCAGTTCTCCTAAAAATCAAATTCATTATACAATCTAAAAAAAAAATGTCAATTTTTTTGAATATATAAATAGGAGTCAAATTTAACATCTTTTTATTGAGTCTCTTTACTCTCTAATACTCCTGTTTTACTGTTATAGTGAATTGAAACTTTTTGTTTTCCTTTGCTTTTTCTTTTCTTTTGAGGGTAGATTTTTCTTAAACCAATAAAATCGTAATTCATACCTCCTTTTTACTCATATCTTCACATCCCCTCTAAACACAAAAAAATATTTTTTCTTTTTCTCACCCCATCACTACGTAAAAGCGGGTTGTGGACGAAGCAACAAAGCTTTTTTATAAAGTAAAAAAATCTTTTTATTAATGAACAGCGTGGTTTTAACCCGCTGGATGAAACAAAAAGTAATGAACAGCGTGGTTTTAACCCGCTG
>JAFGXH010000243.1 GCA_016936735.1 bacterium | reverse complement strand
ATTCTATTGTTCAATTAAATAATAAAAGATAAACTAACTCTATCTTTTATTATAATATTTTGTTTTACTTTTTTTTAAATATTACGAAAAGATAAAATAGATTTTATTTTTTCTATTAAAGTTTTTTTAAATTATTTACTAGTTTAAAATGAAAAGATTTTCTATAGTTATAGAAAATCTAATAATAACAAATAAAGAGGTTATAATGAGGTTTTTAGTTTTTATATTATTTATAATCTCTCTCTCTTTATTAGGAAATAGTTACTCTTTTAAAACATTTCTGACGGCAGACTCACTAAAAGATGCCCTTAAAGAGAAGAGAATGTGGAATCTATCCTCTGATGATGGAGTTCCAAGATTTTTAGTAAAAAGTTTTCCAGATGGTTTGAATAAACAAACAGTATCTGAAAAGAAAAAAATCTTTTTTCACACACTTATTCCCATTATTCTTACAGTATTTGAAGAGATTAAAACAGAGAGAAATTTACTTGTAGAGATATCTAATAAAACCAAAGATAAAATTTTTAATGACTCCTTTTTCAAAAAAACTAAACTATCAGCTCATGAAAAAGAGATTTTAAAAGGGCTTATAAAAAAATACAAAACAGATAATTTAGATACTCTTTTAGAACGAATAGATATTGTTCCTATAAGTCTTGTTCTTGCTCAAGCAGGAATCGAGTCTGCTTGGGGAACATCTAGATTTTGTAGAGAGGTTAATAATATATTTGGTATTTGGACTTTTAAAGGGGATGGAATTACACCTAAACATAGAAAAAAAGGGCTTAAACATCAGATTGCAACCTATGATTCTCTTTTAGATTCTATAAGAGATTATGTGTACAAATTGAATACTGTTAAAGCCTATAAAAAATTTAGGATATTAAGAACTAAAAGATTTGACTCCATTTACATGGCTTCTGGATTAAAACACTACTCTGAACGAAAAGAGGCATATGTAAAAGATGTTGTTAAAATGATAACAAAAAACAGACTTCAAAAATATGACTTGATAACATTATTAGAGGAGAGAGTTGCCTATCTATTATGGTAAATCAAGATTTTCTGCATTTTTTACAAATACCATACATTTGAAGAATATGATGGGTTAATTCAAAATCATATTTTTTTGCAACATCTTTTTGTAATCTCTCTATCTCTGAATCTCTAAACTCCTCAATTATACCACATTTTATACAAATTAGATGGTCATGGTGTTCCTCAGCTCTAATTGGTTCAAAATATGTTGTTATGGTGTTAAATGTATGTGATAGAGCCATATTAAAATCACACAATAAACGAAGTGTTCTATATATTGTTGTATTTCCAATAGTTGGATTAATTTTTTTTATCTCCATATAAAGTGTCTCTGCATCAACATGACCTTTTGATTCAAAAAAAAACTCAACAACTAACTCTCTTTGAAGACTCTGTTTTAAACCACTCTCCTTAACTTTTTTTCTAAACTCTTCTAAATACTGATTTTTATCCATTAAAAACCTCTGATTCAAATTTTTTTAACTCTTTTTTACAACTTGGTAGCTCATTAAGAAGTTGCCACTCATAAGTTGTAATAAATAATCTATTCTCAAGACTCATTTGAGGTATTTTTATTGATATCTCAATTTTTTCTTCATCTTTAAGATATTTACAATAATCAATATAGGCCTCTTTATGCTCAAAACACTCTTTAATTCTTCTTAAAATTTTAACTCTTTTTACTGCTAAATTTCCCTCTTCTGATTGATAGAGTTTTGAAAACTTATTCCTACTAAAAGTAATAGGAAAAAAAAACAATCTTCTTAATAGATGTTTATAATATGTTATATCCATAAAAATCCCTAATTAAACAAAAATAAAATAACACCCTAAATATATAATATATGATATTTAACTACAAATCAAAATAAAACTTTAAAAATCAATTTATAGAGTAAAATTTTTATAATTTCATCTATGAAGATAGGCTCTATTGATGTTTTTGTAAAATAGAGGATAATTATGCCAAACAATAGTTACAGAGAGGTAGTTTATAAATAAAATATTAAAAATAAATATGATTTTTTTAGAGATAAAAGCCAAGCTGAATTGATGGTATTATCCATATATCATTTGATTTTGTATTAAAATATATAAAACTAACTTCAGGTCTTAAAAATACTGAATTTGATTCAAATGAGAATCCAATAGTTGCCTGATATTTTACAAAGGCATTTAATTGAATTAAATCTTCAAAATCCTCTTGATAATATGGGTCAGAGTAGTAATTATCTGAATCTTTTTCTAAATCTTTAAAAGTGTTAAGAGGTATTAAATATGCAAATCTGCTATATAAAACAACATGAGAAGAGAATCTTTTTGATATTAAAGCTCCAAATGCTAAATTAGAGTAAACATAGCGATTTGAAAAAGAGATTGATGGTTTTATTTGAAGAGCAATAGCAAACTGTTTATGTGCCTCACCAGCTCTTATAATCTGATATTTAAAATCTGCATCGAATCCCCTTAAAACCATTGATGAGCCTAAACCTAATTCAAAATGTTCAGATAAGGGAAATCTAGCATGAATATCACCATTAACATATCCATTTTGATATGTTGAAAGAGCAAAACCAAGCTCTGTATCATCTTTATCTAATATCTCTGCTGTTTGATGAACAGAGTGAGACATACATCCAATAAGCAGTATAGCTGATACTAAAAAAATAACTATTAATTTTATCATAATAACACAATAAAAATTGATATATAGGTTTAACAGAAAATCATATTTTTTTCAAGGAGAGTGACTCTATTTTTTTAAATCTTTAAGCATATTTAGATAATCGGGTATAATTTCATCTTCAGGAGTTGTTATATTTTTTAACTGATTAATCATATCATCCAATTTACTATCAAGTTTTTGAGAGTGATAAATCAGACCTAACTGATAGAAATAGAATGGATCTCTCTGTAAATCAAGAAGAGTTTTATATGTTTTCTCCTCTTCATTTTGATTATTCATCTCATTATAACAAAGAGCAACCTGTTCAAGTGTATATATATCATCTTTTTTATATTTTAAAATATTTTTAAAATGATGAAGTGCTTTTTCTGGTTTTTTCTGAATAACATACTCTGTTGCTAATCTCTCCATAAGTTTTATATCTGTTGGATTTTTTTGAAGTGCCCTCTCTAGTCTATTTGTATCTTCAGATACTGTTTTTGTTTCAGCCTGTTTTAAATCATAAAAATCTATAATATGAGGATTAACATTCTCTTGGTTATAGTCAACTATTTGATAACCCTGTTTTTCTGGCTCTTTTTTTATATTTGGATTATTCTGATTATTCTGATTATTCTGATTGGCCAACTGTTTTTGAATTTTTTGAAAATCTGTAAGAGTTTTAAGAGATTTTAGCATCTCCTCCTGTTGGGGTGTAAGTTTATTGCCTCCCATTGTTTGCATTTTTTGTATTAATTCTAATGTATTACCAATATCCTGATTTCCATAAACAGAGCTACAAAATAGAGTTATTATTAAAATAGATATTTTTCTCATTTTTCCCTCAAAAGCAAATCTGTTTTTATTATATCCTATTTATTGAAAGTTTCAATCGGAAATTAAGTCATAGGTTAATATTTTTTATATTTTAAATATATTTTTAATTTAAACTCTAATAGCTCTATTTTTTTGAGGGGGTTTTTGCTTAAAAACTAGATATCTTGAATTCATACCTAAATAAACATCTTGCATAAGATATTTTTTTATGATAATCACTTTTTTATTTTGGTTAAATAATGATTGGATACTACAGATTTAAAAATAAAAAACTTCTTCAACAGGCACTAACTCATCCATCTCTTAATATCAAAGGGGTTCAACAACCAAATTATCAAAGACTTGAATATTTGGGTGATTCAACATTAGGATTTGTTATTGCAACATATCTTTATAATAGATTTCCAGATTATACAGATGGAGAGCTCTCTATTTTAAAAAATGAGTTAGTCAAAACAGAGAGACTTAATGAGCTTGGAAAATATCTTGATATTCCTCAACAGGTGGTTTTTGGTAAAGGTGATATTAGTAAAACAGGTCCCAATAATCCATCTATTATTGAGGATGTTGTGGAGGCTATTATTGGTGCAATATATCTTGATTCAGGTCTTGATGAGGCTAAAAAATGGATTCTTCATTATTATGAATTATATTTTTTAGAGCTTATTGATTCAGAGGAGTTATTAAAAAAACAGATGAGCTCTGTTTCAAAATTGCAGGTTTTATCTCAAGATTTATATAAAGAGATTCCAACTTATGAACTACTTGAAAAAACAGGAAAAGAGCATTCTCCTATTTTTAAAATGATTGGAATAATAAAGGAGTTTAAAGCTATTTCACAAGGCAGTAATAAAAGAGAAGCGATGGAGAGAATTGCTAAAAAACTTATATCAAAAATAGAGAAAAAACTATCAGAAAATAGTCAAAAATAGTTATAAATTTAACCTAACCCATTTACTAAGAAGTTGTTCATCTGATAAATCATCTTTTTTTATCTCCTGTTTATCAATTAAAATACCTTTAAAACCCTGTTCAATAAGATATACAGACTCATCAATAATCACATTATCCATATAAAAGTCATAACCTTTTTGATCAATATCTTTTATTGTAAGTATTGTATTAACCATTTTTTTTAGATCTCCATTTCCTGAAATCTCTTCAACAAATCTAACAGCAGGCTCTAAGTGATATGAGATTCCATTTGTCATTTGTAAAATACCCTCAGCATTTACAATCCCTTTTTTTTGAAGCTCAATCTCTTCAAGTAGAGACTCTTTTAAGAATATTAGTTTTCTTGTTTGTCCCATAATTCTCTCTCCTTTAGCCCATCTATTAACATTTTCTCTAAAACCTTTTTAACTCTTTTCTGAATTTTTCTTAAAACATTTATATCATCATGAGAGTTACACTCATTTTCAGTAAAATATATTGGCTCTCCAATATAGTGAGTTAACTTTATCGGCTTTGGTATTGGTAAACCAAAGCGACCTGAAAAAATTGGTAAAGGAAAATCTTTTAAACCAAATTTTCCAGCTAATTCATATCCATCAACATGAACATCAAAAATATCATCAATTCCAATACAAATTGTAGGAACTATTGGTACTCGATGTTTTAGTGCCATTTTTAAAAAACCATACCTTCCATCCCATTTTAATTTATATCGCTCTTTTGATGATTTCATTGCCTCTTTTGAACCACCAGGAAATACAATTAAAAACTCCTCATTCTCCAATAATTGGGATGCCATTTTTCGATTTCCATCAACAATTCCAAGAGCCAAAAATATCTCTCTTAAAATGGGTATTTTAAAGATAACATGATCTGTTAATCCTCGCCACATTTTTTTATGTAACTCATAATATTTAAATGCAAGAAGATACATATCATAAGCAATAAAACCATGGTTTCCAATAATAATTCCTCCACCATTCTTTGGAATTCTCTCTATATTTCTGACCTCATAGCTATGATAGCTTTCTAAAAAAGAGACAAGAGGAGTTGTTGATTCAATAAATGGATAGTTTATTAAATCAACTCTATTTTCATCTCCTATCTCATATATTTTTAATTCTACCATTAACAGATAATCCTATCAATGAATCAGTAAATATTATAATTTTTTAGGAGTTGATGTTTTTTCATCAATTAAATTATCAAACTCCTCTAACACATTTTTCAGAAGCTCCTGCTTTTGTCTATATGGTAAAAATGCAGATTTAAAACCATTTATTATTACATTTCTTAAATCCTCAACTGAGAATTTAAAAACAGTGTGGAGAAGATATAACTCATCTGTAACGGTTGTATCAGTGATTAATCTATTATCTGTGTTTATTGTAACACGAATTCCTAAATCATAATAAAAACGAACTGGGTGGGTTTTGATATTTTGAACAGCACCAGTTTGAACATTACTTTTTATACAAACCTCAAGAGGGATTCTATGATCATTTACATAATTCAGAAGATTCCCATCCTCTCTTAATCTTGTTCCATGACCAATTCTATGTGCTCCTACTAAATGAAGAGCTTGATGAATTGATTCTGGGCCATAAGCCTCTCCTGCATGGCAAGTTGAATTAATATTATTAAAACGGATTAATTTAAATGCCTCTTGATGATCTTTTGCAGGATAATTAGCCTCTGCACCAGCTAAATCAAAACCAACAACACCAAAATTTTTATATGCAACAGCTAACTCTGCCAATCTTAGTGAATACTCATTTGAGATATTTCTTATTCCACTTAAAATAACACCACTTTTTACACCAAAGTCTCTTTCCCCAGCCTTCAATCCATGTAAAACAGCCTCTATTATTTGAGTTAAAGATAATCCTTTTTCTCTATGAAGAACTGGAGCATAACGAACCTCCATATATCTAACATTTTCAGCAGCAGCATCCTCTGCAAGTTCATATGCTACTCTATAAAGGGATTCCTCCGTTTGTAGTACAGATAATGTAACTCTAAAAGCTATAAGATACTCCTCCAAAGATGAGCAATTTTCACCCATATGGATTAATTTTGCTAACTCCTCTTCTGTTGTTACTCCAAGATCAACATTATCTTTTTTTGCTAAATCTAAAATTGTTGAGAGTCTAAGAGAACCATCAAGATGTAAATGTAAATCTGTTTTAGGGAATCTCCTAATCTCCTCTTTTGTAAGAACTATATCATTTGATTTTGCCATACTTTTATTCCTTAAAACTAAGCTAATAATCTTAACAAAAAAAATGAAAAAATAAAAGAGAATTAATACTAAAATAGGAATAATCACAATTTATCTACTTTTTATTTTTTAAAAAATATGAAGTTTTTTGATTATTATTTAATGAGAATAGTATCAAAGTTGAAATTTAGCTATCATTCGTTTTAACTCATTTGCTTGACCACTTAGTTCTTCAGAAGCAGCAGCACTCTCCT
>JAFGXH010000242.1 GCA_016936735.1 bacterium | reverse complement strand
TAACACTGAAAAAGTAGATAACACTGAAAAAGTAGATAACACTGAAAAAGTAGATAACACTGAAAAAGTAGATAACACTGAAAAAGTGGATAATACTGAAAAAGTAGAACCACTTGATGAAAACAGCTTAAAAATATCACAAAAAGAGAAAAGAGAGGCCATAAAACAGGCTAGAATAGCATTAAAAGAGAAACGTTTTGAAGATGCGAAAAAACTATTCCTAAAGTATAGTTATAATTTTCCAACAGAGGATGAACCTTATGGAGCATTAAAATCTATTTTTAGCTCCCTTGGTGATAAAAAAACAGCAAACATTTTTGGTGCTGCATATAAAAAGGCTGTAAATAAAGAGGATACAGGTGTTTCAAAAGATTTTATCAAAAAACTTTTAACAGAATAATACTATTTTCCATTAATATTCCGTAAAATTTTAGTTGAAACATAACTATAAATGTTATAATATCTCAACAATTATAATAAAATCATTATTATAATACTGTTTAAAACATTTGTAATGGAGTAGTATGATTAGGTTTATATCTATTTTTATTATTTTGATGCCATTTTTTGCTTGTGAATCAAAAAACTATCTTGATAAAATTAATAATAATCTTGTTTCAGGTGATAAAACCAACATGATTCTTATTCCTGAGGGGGAGGCTATTATTGGGTCTAACTTTTGGTTTGAAAAGGGACATCCAGAGAGAAAAGTATATTTAAAATCATACTATATTGATAAATATGAGGTCTCAAACAGAGATTATAACACCTGTGTATCAAAGGGAGTTTGTAAAATTAGTGGATATTATGGTTTAGCTGGATTTAATGAGCCAGAAAAGCCTGTTGTTGGTGTATCCTTTGATGATGCTGAGGGATATTGTAAATGGCTAGGAAAAAGATTGCCAAATGAAGAGGAGTGGGAAAAGGCTGCTCGAGGAACAGATGGAAGATTATACCCTTGGGGAGATGAAGAGATTGACTGTTCAAAAGCTGTATATGGTAATGGTTGGAGTTATGAGTGTGAAAAAGTTCATCAACCACATCCAACATATGTTAACTCATTTGAAGAGTCTGTATCTCCTTATGGATTATTTCATGTTTCTGGAAATGTTTGGGAGTGGACAACAACAGATTATGAACCAGAATATTTTATAAAACCAAAAACAGCAAAAGTAAAATATAAAACAATTAAAGGTGGCTCTTTTGGTAGTTCAAAAAAATATCAATATACTTTTTCTAGAAGATGGGAGCGAAAATATCAACGAACAATTGGAACTGGATTTAGATGTGTTATGGATTTAAAATGATTATAATTGGTTATTAATGTTAAAAAAAAGATTTTATATAATACAATTAATACTTTTATCTTTTTTTATTCAATCAAAAACATTAAAATCTGATGAATATCTATTTTTAGAAAAAGGTTATACTCTTGAACAATCACTTGGATTGGGTTTTAATTTTGAAACAATTTCACCTGACATATCATATTTTGGATCTCTTCATGGAAATATTGATTTCTATATTGTTGAAACAATTGGTATTGGTTTAAGTGATTATATTTTTTATAATACAGATAATCCATTTATAATAGGAAATCATATTGCAATAGATTTTATTATAAAACCAATATTTGCAATATTTTTTGTTAAAAACCGATTAACAAAAAACTATAAAGATGACTATTTTTGGAGCTCTTTTGCTATTAGAATAGGAACTTCTCTAAAATCAGTCTATATTGAAAAAAATAATGAATCAATAAAGGCAAACTCTCTTGGATTTAGGTTAGGGGTTAGTTTTAATACTCTTCTCTGGCAACAGAAAAAAACCGATTATTTTTTAAAATTTAGTTTTATTTATAACTTTATGGAGAATCAAACTCTTTTTGGTGATGAATACCATTTTGATGGATTCTATTTCTCTGTAACATTTGGATTCTCTTTTAAATTTGGAGACTCTATTGATTGGTTAGTTGGTGAAAATCCAAACTCCCCTATTGATATAAAATATAGTAAATAATCATAAATATTTTTCTATTAAACAACCTAAAACTTAGGCATTTTAAATTATATCAAATAGTATTATAAAATAGAATACTACTTTTGTTTTAAAAATCTAGTTTCTTTATCATCATTACTTTATTTTTATTTTCAATTAAATCTTTTTTTATATCAACCATTTTGGATTTTATTATCTCATTAAATTTATCATTAAAATCAAGTATAGATATATCTGAAATAGATTGAGAATAGTCAATATATATATCTTTACTTGAGACAAAAAGCTCTTCACAGATACTATTGTTGATTTCATATCTATTCTCTTCACTAAAATATTCACAACTATTTTTATCATAAATAGAGAGTTTTATAGATCCCTTTAATCTCATTAAAACTCTATCTCCACTATCATTAAATTTTGTTCCAATAAACCAAATTAAACCAAAAACAATAGAAATACCTAATCCAAATAGTGCAACAATAGCTCCATCTCCACCACTCTCTCCACCAGCTTCAATAAGAAGTAAACCAACAAGAACACCACCACTACCAATAATGGATAATCCCTCACCAACAGAACCTAAAATATTTTTTTCATGTTCCAGAATAAAATTTTGAAAATATAACTCAACTCTAACTATTATTGGCAGATAATCTATTCCAAAAGAGTTCTCTCCACTAAAAAGCATAATAATATCATCTTTTAAATGGTTTGCAGAGACTGTTTTATCTAATGCTCCCATTTCATCTTCATATAAACCATTTAATACAATATCAACATCATTTG
>JAFGXH010000241.1 GCA_016936735.1 bacterium | reverse complement strand
TTTAGACTCTATTTAGTTATTTTACAAATAGAATTAAACTCCTCTATCTCTTTATTTTCTAAATATTTTTGAAAATTCTCTATTTTCTTAATATTATCACATTTTTTTAGTTTAAGAAGAGATATAATTAGATATTTTTTCTCAATATCTTTTAAATCATTTTTATGCTCTAATAAGGAGACTATTTTTTCATATTTTTTATTTTGAAAATCATTAATAATTGTTTCATCTATATTTTTTGAAGCTGATTTGACTTCTGCTTTATTTTCAGAGCTAGCTGTAGATATCTCATTTTTAGATTTATCTCCTCTTAATGAACCTATTTGTAACTCCTCTGATTCCATTTTACTTTGTGTTGATTTATTTAAAATCTCTCCATCATTTAAAGAGTCTTTAACAATATCAAAACTATCATCATTAATTTGATTTAAGTCACGATTTTTCTGTTTTTTTTGTATTACATTTTGAGTAGTATGACCTCCATCAAAATCAGCATTTTCAGCAATTGATTCTGTTTGAGCTCCATAACCTACAGTTTGCTCACTACCTGCATTTTTCATAATTACAGATGATGCCGATTTTTTAGAATTATAGTGGTCTTTTTTTAAAAAGTTTGAATTTTTATTAAATTCATTATACTCTTCCTCACTTTTTTTATTTAAAGCCCGTTTAGTAGTTTTGCTTACTTTTGTATTTGATTCTATTTTATCTTCTTTAAAACCTTTTCTTGAATCCATTTTTGATTTTTTAGACTCCTCTTTTTCTGAATAATCTAATTTTGCATTTGTTTTAATATTATTTTCCAAATTAATACTACCCTCACCAGTGGATATAGATTTTTCATCTTTTATTTCATCCAAAACTAAATCAGCAACTCTTTCTGTTTCAAAATCGTTTAAAGATTTAGTTTCTGAAAAAGAGGAATTTGAATTTTTTAAAACCTCAAAATTACCACTTAAAGCATTTGATGAAGTAGAAAATAGATCTTTTATTGATGGAGCAAAAAAGTGTATCCCTAAATTTACTCCAATAATTAAAATTGCAGCAATTGTAAGATAGTGTACTATTTTTGCTCTCTTTCTAAAAGAGAGTAAATTATTTTTTTTCTCAGAAATTTCATCTGTTTTAGTAATATTTTTTTGAAATAGATTATCTAAATTCTGATATTCTGGTTTAACTCCAAGCTGTATCAGTTTTTCAGAGGCTTTTTTCAAAATAGCACTATTTAAATCAGTTAAATCTACATTTTCAATACTACTATTCATTTTATTATATAGTTTTTGTGATTTGTCATAAATTGCTTTACAAGCTTCACAACTATTAATATGTCTCATCTCCTCCTCCGATAAATCGGGGAATTTGAGAAGTATCTCATCAATATCAAAGCATCTCATATTCCTCCTTCAGTAAAGAGAGAGCTTTACGTAGTTTTGTTTTCACGCTATTTTCATTGCTTCCAATCATATCAGCTATTTCACTAAATTTGAGCTCAGAGTGAAAACGTAAAAAACATATCTCTCGAAGTGATGGTTCTAATCTCTCTAACATACCAGATAGGGAACTATTTTCAGATTTTATAGATAACGATGTTGATGGGGTATTCTCCTCTGTTGGAATAATTTCATGAAGAGGTTTATCAATATCCTCTGTTGTTTTATCCAAAGAGATAGCAGCAATATTTTTTTTTCTATAAAAATCTATAATTGTATTTCTTGCTATTAAAAAAAGCCAACTTTTATAACTTGACTCTTTTTTAAATTTATCAATATTCTCTATAATCTTTAGATAAACATCTTGATAGATATCTTTTGCCTTCTCAGAGGAACCTACTTGATTAATAATATAACCAAATAGTATTCGCTCATATTTTTTAAGAAGTGTTTCAAAAGCTCTCATGTTACCCTTTAAATAGAGATCTATAAGTGTAAAGTCCTCTTCCCTCACCTGTTACCTATTAAGACGAATAGTAAGATAAAAAAGTTTTATAACTTTTTTTTAATTGTTGCAAGAAAAAGTTTAAAATAGTTATAATGGTTTAAAAATTTTTCACTCCAGAATAGGAGAGTTATAAATCATTTCATAATTTTTTATTTTTTTTAAAAAATCATCGACTTTTACAGAAATTTTTAGTAACATCAAACTGTCCATGAATTCTTATTTAGTTTTTTTGGAACTATATTCTAATTGGAAATCCATGATTTTTAACTCTTTTTTTATTTTTTAGGAGATTACATGAAAAAATTAACAATTTTAATACTAATGTTCTTAACAATATTAATTTGTGCAGATGAGTTAACAGCAACAGCAAAAAATGCTCTATCTATTCCAAAATCAGGAGAGTTAAAAAAGAATGGTGTAATACCATTTTTATCAGCATCATCAAATTTTTTATTAAATGATAATCGCTCTTTTATTGGGCAAGAGGATGGTAGTGTTATTACTTTTGGATTATCTCTAAAAGGAAATTTAGATTTATTCTATAATAATCATGATTTACGCTTAGCAATGGATGTGATAGAGCAGTTTTCAAGAACTCCTATTTTAGACAGATTTACAAAAACAACAGACAATTTAAAACTTGAAATATCATACTTATATCATATTAGCTCTATTTGGGGTCCATATGCAAAGGGAACTTTTGAAACATCAATATTACCAAGCTATTATGAAACAGTTGAAGAGCAAACTTATCAGAAACCAGATTTTTCAACAAAAAGAACTAACTCAATGCAGATTGTTCCATCTTTAAAACCAATCACTATAAAAGAGTCTTTAGGTCTTTTTTACTCTCCATTAAAAAGAAAAGAGATTACATTAGAGACTAAAGGTGGTTTTGGTGCTCTTCATACAATGGCATCAGGAGCCTATTTCATTGATGATGATGTTGCAACTACCAATACTATTGAGTTATCTGAATTTAAAAGTTTTAATCAGGCTGGAGCATCACTATCTTTAAATCTCAATGGTTCAATTGAGGCAAAATCAGTAATAACATATGATTTAAAATTTGAGATGTTAACACCATTTATATATGATGATTCAGAAAATAGAGGCTCTTGGGAGTTAACAAATTATGATACATCATTAACGCTTTCTACACAATTAACATCTTGGTTATCAATTAATTATCAACTAAAACTAATTAAACAACCTCAACTTCTTGA
Source organism: bacterium (assembly GCA_016936735.1). Lineage (GTDB taxonomy): Bacteria > UBP6 > JAFGXH01 > JAFGXH01 > JAFGXH01 > JAFGXH01. The sequence goes on along the minus strand of JAFGXH010000241.1, from coordinate 146 downwards.
TGAATGGCAGGTTCAAAATAATGTATCATTATCTTTAAACTATCTATTAATTGGTAAAAAATAGTATCAAAGTTGAAATTTAGCTATCATTCGTTTTAACTCATTTGCTTGACCACTTAGTTCTTCAGAAGCAGCAGCACTCTCCT
>JAFGXH010000240.1 GCA_016936735.1 bacterium | reverse complement strand
TTTATGAATTTTAAAAAAAATAAAACCTATAATAATATAATGGAAAATATTTTTGTAAGAAAGAATATAGACTCTTATAATGAATTATTACAATCAATTAAACAAATAAAAGAGGGAAAAATAGTGATGAAAGAGCTTGTTGAGATTGATTGATTATATTTATTACAAAGAGAATATAAACTCTTTCTTTAGTTGAAATAGATAAAAATTTATAGTACTATATTTAGGCTAATTTTAGCTAGGAGGTGGTTATGAAAAAAGTTATCTTAATGCTATTTATGTTATCTCTTTTTAGTTGCTCAACAGATACTCAAACAAAAAAAACTGGATTAGATTTAGGATTAACTTTTATTAAGGCAAAAGAGGGATCTGTTTGGCGTTATACAGGGGAGTTACTTGGTGAGAAAAAAAATATTGAACTATCAATTTCAGAAAAAGATGCAACATCATATACAGATAGTAAAGGTCAAAAATATATAGTTGATAGCTATGGTATTAGAGGTGAAAATCTCTATTATATAAAATATCCTCTTCAAAAAGGGGTTACTTGGGTAAATAGAACAACTCAGGGAGTTGAGATTGCAACAATTGAAGATGTGGATATCTCTTTTAAATTTGGTCCAGATACAATTGAAAATTGTGTTAAAGTATCCTATCAATCACAACCAGATGGTGAAAATACAACTATTTTAACGAGAACTTTTTGTCCAGATTTATGGATGGTTGAGTTTGAAACTTTTGTTGAGAATGAAAAAGAGATTGCGATTCCTCAATCAAAATTCTCTCTTGAATCATTTGTTTACTAATTATTGAGGTTTTTTTGACTATTTATAATTATTTTGAAAAGGGTGGAGCAATAATGTACATCCTTTTTACATTAAGTATTATTGGTTTAACAACTATTATTTGGAGATGGATTACACTTGTAAATGTAAGAAAAAATATAGCAATATATGTTGAAAAAATTATAAATCTACCAAAAAATGGTAGAAAAAGTGAATTAGAGCTTTTTATGTTTTCTGTTGAACGAGGCTTAAATTCAATTAAAACAATTGCAACTGTTTCACCTCTTTTAGGACTATTAGGTACTGTTTTAGGTATATTTGATTCATTCGAAAAACTTTCACTTCAGGGAAATGATTCATCCTTTTTTGCAGGGGGAATTTCAACTGCACTTTTAACAACAATAGCAGGTCTTATTGTGGCTATTCCACACCTTATTGGTTATAACTATCTCATTCGAAAAGTAGATTTTATTGAAAAAAGAATAGAGAGAGATATTTTGGATGAATAGTGGAGATGCTTTATCTTTTTACTTCAAAATAACTTAATAAAAGTATAGATAAATAGTAAAATTTTATTCTTATCCATTAAGTATTAAATTTTCTTAAAAAAAATTAGAATATTTTTCCTGTTTATATAGTCTAATATATTCAAGAGAGATAATTTATATGGAGGAGGTGATGTGTAAGATATTAATTTGGGAAAAATTTGAAAAAGAGAGTGATTGTGAAATACTACTAGAGGAGGTTTATGAGTTAGGTATTCAGATTATTAATGAGTTTAAATCTGGAGAGCATAAAAAAAACAAAAAGGTTGGAGGAAGTGAGACTGTTTATAGAAGACACTATAAAGATGAATATAGAGTTATTTTTAGCCATAAAGATAACTCTCTTATTTTTTATTATGTTAAAACAAAAGTTAACAAAGAGTTTTTTTATAGAAAAGCAACAGAGTTAGAGAGTAGATATTTAAATTTGGAGGAGATAGATTTTTCTTGGGTTAAAGAGGTTAAAAAGTCTCTTGATAAAATGGTTATTAATAGAGTAAATATTGAGAAAAAAACATCATTTATGGATCTATTTTATAACTATTTTAAATGTAAATTAACAATAAAACATCCAAAACTAGATAAAACATTTCATGAACTTCGTTACTATCCAAAACATATAAATATATTGATTGAGATTTTATCAAGAGATAACTCTGAGCAAAACATTAAAACAATTTTAGGTGTCTCTTCAACTCAATTAAGAAAAGTTTTAGATAAAAAAATAAACAAAATATTTGAAAATGAGTAGTAAATTAGTATTTTATAAAGAGAGAATTATAATTTTATAGGGGGATTTATGGCAACAATTGATGATATTAAAAATCTTATAGAGAGTATTGAGAGCAAACAGGAGGAGATGTTTAGAACATTTAGAGATGAGATAGAGGAGTTGAGTGATAAAATATCAAAAAAAGAGTCAACAGAGAATCATGGGTTATCTGATTTTGATAGTGTAAAGCTAAAAATTATTATGAAAGATTTTTTAAAAAATGAATCTGCTGAACTTTTATCATCAGAGAGAGAGAGAATCTCAAAATTAGAGGAGGGTTATAAAAATTTAGGTTTAAAAATAGATAAACTGACAGAAAGAGTTGAAAAAATAGAAAACTCTAAAAAATCTGACTATTTAGAGAATAAGATTAACTTATTTGTTGAGAGTTTTGAAGCAAAAATTCTTAATTTAGAGAGTTTAATAGCTCAAAATCGAAATAATATAGTTTCTAAAAAGGAGATTTTATCTAATTTACTAAATATTAATAAAGACTCTAACCCATCTGTATGTCAAGATTTATCTTTTGATAGTGATCAGAGTTATTTAGAAAATGGATTAGATAAAATTAGTGATAAAGAGATAAAAATATCGGAAATTAAAGATGATATTGAGTTTATAAAAACTAAAATCAATACCACTCTTGATAATAAAGATTTAGTTAAGAGCAGAATTGATGCTATTGAGTTTAAATTATCAGAGATTATTATTGATTTAGATGATCGATTTAGTCATATTAAAAAGGAGATTAGTGATATTGAGGGGTATGTTTTAAAAAGTTGGGTTACAGATGATGATTTATTAAAATTCACAGAGGACTTAGAGAGAAAAATAATTCCTAAAGATGTTTTATTAGAGACAATTGATGAAAAAATAGAGTCTGTTAATAATAAAATAGGGGAGAGTGATAAAAAAATATCACTAATGAGTGAGAATATTAGTGATATAAATTCAAATATATCAAAAATTGATATTAAACTAGATAGTTTTGAATCAAAAAATAAAACAAAAGATGATTCTGAAAAATATGTCTCTCTTTCAGATTTTGAAACAGAGTTACAGTATTTAAAACACAAAATATCAGATTCAATTAACCTAAAAAAAGATATTGAAGAGTCTTTATCCTACCTAAAATTAAAAATGGAACACAGAGTTACAAAAGAGCAACTCTCTGAGCTAAAAATAGATTTTGATAAAAAAATAGAGCAATTCGAGGAGAGTTTACAGCAGATTTCAAAAATAAAGCCTGAAACTATTAATAAAATAGGTGATAGTGATGGTTTAGATATTGATAAAAAAATGGTTATTATTCAGAATTTTTTCTCATGAGTTATATTCTCTTAAACTCTTCCTTTTATAATTGATATAATAAGAAATAATGCCCCAATTGTAGATGTTAATACTCCAACAGGTAAAATAGTATCTGGAATCACTCTTAATGATAAAAAAGAGGCAAGTAGGAGGAAATTTACTCCTCCTAAAAGGGAGAGCATATATATTGAAAAAACAGAGCCACGAAATATCAATCTAATACTATTAGGAACAACAAGACCAACAAATGCAATTGGACCTGTAATTGGTAATATTGTTCCAAGAGATAGTGCTTGTGAAAAAAGTATAATATTAACTATTTTTCTCACCTTTACACCTCTATCTTGAGCTAATTGTGGATTAAATGATATTAAATCAAGCTGATTCTTATATTTAAAAAATAGAAAAGTTTGAAAAATCAGTGAAATAGTAGGAGCAATTAGTTTATAATAATCATACTGCTCTATTGAACCAATCATCCAATGAGTCATTTGATATAGCTCACTTTTATCTGAAAAATAGTGAAGTAAAAGGGTTGCAGAGCTAAAAAAAATATTTAACGCAACTCCTAAAAGAAGAAGTGTATGAAGAAAACTATTTTTTTTAGGAGCAAAATATAAAAGTATGAAAAGAGATAGTAGTGTTCCAAATGTTGAAAATATTGGCCAACCAACTCCACTTATTTTTAAACCAAGAAGAAATATGAATACTCCAGCAGATGATACACCAAGTGTATATGGAGTTGCCAATCTATTTTGAAAAATAAGCTGCATCTGAAGACCTGAAACAGCAAAAACTCCACCTGCAATCATTATTGTTAAAAAAGATGGCAATCTTAGTTTCAGAAAAATAAATCCACTCTGCTCTCCATTCAGAATAATAAGATTTTCACCTACCACCAAAAATAGAAAAGAGAATATAATAAAGGCTATAATAAAGCCAACTATTAAATTATTAAAGGAGAAATATTCTTTTTTTTTCATAAATAAAACGGGTTAATATAAGATAGGAGTCTGTTAATCTAAATCCTCAATTTCATTTAAATCAAGATCATCAAATGTTTTTTTCTGATTATTTGAGTTACTTTCAGAGGAGTCATTCTTTTTCTGATTGTTTGAATTATTTTCAGAATCATCCTTTTTGTGACTATTTTTTGTTTCAGATAAATCATCTTTTCTCTGATTTTTTTGCTCATTTTTCTCAACTGATTCAACCTTTTTATTAGATTCTGTTTTTTCTGTATTTGCAGATTCATTAACAGTGATTTTATCTTTTATTTTAGCAAAAAGTTTTTTACTAACACCTTTTACTTTTGTTAAATCATTAATCGATTTAAATGCACCATTTTTTTCACGATAATTAACAATTTTTTCAGCAGTCTTTTTACCAACCCCTTTTAGTTTTGTTAACTCTTTTAAAGAGGCACTATTAATATCTATTAAATTTGAACTGTTTGATGATTTTTCAGCTTTTTCATCTTTTATAGGGGCTGTTTTTACATCCTCTGTTGAATCAGATGAGGAATCAACAGATATTTCAATATCATTTTTAATTTTTTCAAAAGTTTTTTTGCCAATTCCTTTAACTTTCATAAGCTCTTCAATTGACTTAAATGGGCCATTTTTTGTTCTATAATCAACAATTTTTTGTGCTGTAGCTTTACCAACCCCTTTTATTTTTGTTAATCCTTTTAAATCAGCAGTATTGATATTAACTTTTGCAAACAGAAAAATAGATATTAATAATCCAAAAAAAACTGTTAAAATTCTCATAAATTCCCCCTAATCTCTGCTACTTAAAAGGCGTAAAATATAAAGAAAAAGATTTAAAAAGTCTAAAAATAGATCTATTGCACCAGAGATATATTCAGATTCATCATATCTTTTCATAATGTTATGTGTGTCATAAAGAACAAACATTGAGAATAAAATAACTCCTCCAGCTGCTATTGCTGTATTAAAAAATGGAGCTTTAAAAAAGAAACTTAAAATAGTTGCTCCAATAAGAACAAGAAGACCTGTCCATAAAAAACCTTGAAGATAACTAAAATCCTTTTTAGTTGTCCAAGCATAAGCTGTTAAACCACCAAAAGCTGCAACAGTTAAACCAAGTGCCTGATAAACAAGCCCAAAGTTTCCACTTAGTTGAAAAGCTAAAAGCATTGGAGCAAGAGTTAACCCTGTTACAAATGTGAATGAGAAAAATAGAATTCTATTAACAGGCTCTTTTTTTCTTAAAAATATTGTTCCAATTAAAAGAGCAACTTCAAGAATCACAAATGCAAAATAGTTTTTATAAACAGCCAACCCTAATGAAGTTTGCATTCCAACAATAGAGCCACCAAGAGCAACACCCATTGAAATTAGAAATGTTAAATAGACTTTTTTAATAAAACCCAATCTTGCTTCAACACTAGATTCAAAAACAGAACCCTCTCTTACCTCTTGTTGAAATGTTTTAAATCTACTCATTATTACTCCTCAAAAATATAGCATATTATAATATCTTTCCCTCTTTTTGTCAATTAAAACGATTTCTAAAGAAAAACTTATTTTTTTATTAATAAAATTAACTTGACTAATCATATATTTTTGTCATATGCTATCTACTATGAGATGTTAAATAGAGTTAATATCTTTATTATAGATACTAATTTAAAGCTGTTTTACATCAAAATAGAGAGATTATTGGTTGTATTTTTTACATAACTCATTTTAAATCATATTTTTTAGATAGATTACTTAGATCTATTTGTAAGCTTAAAGGGGTTGTTATGAAGGTTGATGTATTAGTTATTGGTGGAAGTGCAGCAGGTATTGTTGGAGCTTTAACAGCAAAATCAAATTATCCAGAAAAAACTGTTTTATTAGTTAGAAAAGAGGAGAAAACTCTTGTTCCATGTGGAATTCCATATATTTTTGGTGAGCTTGGAGGAAGTGATAAAAATATTATTCCTGATGCTGGTTTACAAAATGGTGGTGTTGATTTAAAAATTGCAGAGGTGATTGAGATTAACAAAAATGAAAAAAAATGTAAACTATCCACAGAAGAGAGTATTGAGTATGAAAAATTAATTATTGCAACTGGCTCTATTCCATCTGTTCCAAAATGGTTAAAAGGTGCTAACTTAGAGAATGTTTTTACAATTCCAAAAGATAAAGTTTATCTTGATGAGATGCTAACAAAAATAGAATCACTTCAAAATATTGTTGTTATTGGTGCTGGTTTTATTGGTGTAGAGATTTCAGATGAACTTAAAAAAGCAGGGAAAAATGTTACTGTTATTGAAAAACAGAGAGATATTTTATCACTTGCATTTGATGAAGATGTCTCAAAAAGAGCACAATCCCTTTTAGAATCAAGAGGAGTTGTTGTAAAAACTGGTTGTGGAATAAAAGAGGTTTTGGGAGATCGAAAAGCAGAGGCAATCCTTTTAGAAAATGGAGAAACAGTAAAAGCTGATGCTGTTATTTTATCAATTGGTTATCAACCTAATACTATTTTAGCAAAAAACTCTGGAATAAAAATTAATGAGCGTGGCTTTATTGTTGTTGATGAATATATGAGAACCGATGATACTGATATTTTTGCTATTGGTGACTGTGCAGAGAAGAGAGATTTTTTTACAAGAAAATTAAGCTCAATAATGTTGGCTTCAACTGCAACTTCAGAAGCAAGAGTTGCTGGTATGAATCTATATATTTTATCAGCTGTTAAAACATTTGGTGGTACAATTGCAATTTTTTCAACAGCGTTTGGTGGAACAGGATTTGCTGCTGCAGGTTTAACTGAATGTATGGCAAAAAAAGAGGGATATAGTATTATCACAGGTAGCTTTGAAGGGGTTGATAAACATCCTGGAACACTTAAAAATACACATAAACAGTTTGTAAAATTGGTTGTTGCAAAAGAGTCAGGTGTTATTCTTGGAGGAGAGGTTGTTGGTGGTGAAAGTAGTGGAGAGTTGATAAATATTATTGGTCTTGCTATTCAAAATAAAATGACTATTGGCTCAATATTAACTGCTCAAATTGGTACTCACCCTCTTTTAACATCTGCACCAACAAACTATCCTCTTATAAAAGCGGCTCAAGCTATTTCTCAAAAAATTAGAGAATCTCTTTTTAGAAATTAGATAGATTTTTTTCAACTTCTTTTAAAAAAATAGACTTTATTAATAATTTTATATTATATTAAAAATAGTTTTTATTATTTTTCATTATTGATTTTAATAGAAATTATTTCCTATTTTATTAGAGGTGTTTTGTATGCTTATTGATTCACATTGTCATTTAGATTTTGAAGAGTTCTCTGATTTTCAACCATTTTTTGATAGAGCAAAAGATAATGGAGTTAACGCTTTTGTTGCTATTGGTGCAAGCGAAGGGATAAAAAGTTCATTTAAAACATTAGATATTGCATCAAGATATAGTAACATATTTCCAACAGTTGGAATTCATCCTCACGATGCCTCTATTTTTGATTTTAATATAGAGACAACTCTTAAAGAGCTTGCAAAAACAGAGAGTGTTGTTGCAATTGGTGAAACAGGATTAGACTATTTTTATAAATACTCAACAAGAGAGCAACAGATATATGCTTTTGAAAAACAGATAGAGATTGCAAATGGTAATAACTTACCAGTTGTAATACATACAAGAGATGCTTGGGATGATACATTTGCTATTTTAGAGTCTGCAAAAAGGGGAATGCCAAAATTAAAACTATTACTTCATTGCTATTCTGGTGGAGTTAAAGAGGCTGAACGATTATTAAAAATGGGTGCAATTTTATCTTTTTCAGGAATTGTAACTTTTAAAAAATCTGAAGAGATTCAGGAGGCAGCGATAATGACTCCACTCTCATCAATGTTGGTTGAAACAGATTCACCCTTTTTGGCACCAATCCCATTTAGAGGTAAGAAAAATGAACCAGCATATGTTAAATATGTTGCTGAAAAAATAGCTCAACTGAAAAATATCTCATTTGAGGAGGTTGAGAAGAAAACAACCGAAAATAGTATTGAATTTTTTAATTTAAAATTGAAAAACATTTAAAAATAAAAGTAATTTATAAATATTTTTTTAAATTTTAAAAGAACCCCAAAGTAGGTAAAATGCTAATTTTATTTACTA
>JAFGXH010000239.1 GCA_016936735.1 bacterium | reverse complement strand
TAGGGTTGGAGAGGTTTTTTTATGAGTGGTGGAAATATTGCAATAATTATTGGAGGAGTTTTTACAATTACTTGTGCAATGGCTGATTTTGATTGGTTTATGAATAATAGTAGAGCAAAGCTTTTTGTTACTATTTTTGGTAGAAATGGAGCAAGAATTTTTTACATTATTTTAGGAATTATACTTGTTTTTTTAGGACTTTTTTATACAAAATAGATTAAATTTAAAAATATGTTATAAAATTTAAATATAATTTTGAAGAGTTAGAGGGAGTTAAAAAGTATCTTAAAGAGAATAATCTTGAAGATTTATTGAAAAAAAATGAGTTGGAGGATTAAATGAATTATAAAATTATTCAAAACGAGGAGATGCTTAAAGAGTTTATTAATTGGCTTCCTAAACTACAGAAAAATGAACTATTTTATGTTTCACTTTTGGCTAGAAATAAGTATTCAAAAGAGATAAAAGGGGATAGAGCATCATTAAAAAGATTTACATCAAATAAAGAGATGCTTCTGAAAAAAATAAAACAGTTAGAGTCTGAAGAGGGAAGCTATTTTCAGGGTGACATTAAAGTACCTCAAGAGGCTTTAGCTCTTTATATCCATCCAAATCCAAGAGATATTGAAAGGGCAACTAAAAATAGCCTTATAAAATTTGCACAGTTAATAACTCAAAAATATAATGGCTATAACCCACACCAAATTGTTTTATCTGAAATTCAGAAATCATCAGGAAAAAAATACTATATAGATTTTGATTTTGATAAAGTTGATTTAGATAGTACTTTAGAAAAAATAGAGAGATTTATTAATTTAGATGCTTTAACTATTTTAGTAACACAGGGTGGTTTTCATATTTTAGTAGAGCTTCAGAAGATAGAGGCAAAATATGAAAAAAACTGGTATAGAGAGATTCAAAATATAGAGGGTTGTGATGTTAAAGGGGATAATATGATTCCTATTGTTGGAACAACTCAGGGTGGATTTATCCCATATTTTAAAAAAATATAGTTTTACTCTTTAGATTTTTTTTCCGATTTTGAAAATAGATCAAATCTCATTTTTTTTAACTTTAATATATTTTCAGAATTGGGAGTTATTAATAATTTATTGTTGTTTTTAATTTTTATTGGAGGAGAATATGGGAGTAGATAGGGCAAATGATGCTTATAAAAGTTTAATGGATGAGTATAGAGAGAAAAAAATATCTCCAGAAAACTGTAATTTGCAGTTTATTAATTATAAAGTGATAGATCAAAACAATATATCACAATACAAAGATTATGAACAGGAAGTGATTCAGATGATTTTGGAAATGGATGAATTTTATGATTTAGATATGGTTGATGTTATTGATATAAAGTCTGGTGAAATTGTTTATCAATTTTACTTTTTTGATTATGGTTCTGGTTCTCTTTGTAAAAATGGAACAACAGAGGAGGTTGGAGCTGTTTGTCAACATGGTTTCGAATCATTTAACTCTTTTGAAACAGAAGAGGAGGCATTTCAACAGTTTAAATTTCAGGTTGATTTACATAAAGCCTATAACTCATTTAGTGGTAAAATATCTCAATTTGTTGAATTTAGTTTACCTGATTTTTTTGATGATTTTTACAATAAATTTGAGTATGATTTTGAAGATTTAGATGGAGTTAAAGCCTATTTAAAAGAGAATGATCTTGAAAATTTAAAAAGAAAAAGATAAAAAAGGCAGATTTCTCTGCCTTTTTTAGATAGTTCGGGGGCTATCTATAAATCATATTTTTATTATCTACTCTTCATTTTGTGAATCATCATCAAAATGGGGTCCTTTTCCATCTTTTAATCCTCTCATTTTTCCTTTATGGTGCATCATAAATCTTCTTTCAAAACGTTCAAGTTTTACAATTGTTTCAGTATTAACACCAGCTTTTTCAAGCTCTGCTATTTTAGCTTTTTCAAGCTCAAGCCCTTTTTGCATTGCATCAATCATCTCTTTTTGATGTTGTAAAATCTCATCATAATTTTTGTTTTCTGCATCTCTTAACTCTTTTCCTTTTTCAAAGTTTTTTGACATAAGTTCAAAACGTTTTTGATCATAGGATTTTAGAATTGGTAAAACAATCTCCTCTTCTGCTTTTGTTAATTCAACTTTCTCTTTTAAAATTGAGTATTTTTTTTCACTCATTTTCTGAAAAATCTCCTCTTTTGAGAGATTTTTAAATTTTTTGCCACCACCCCAACCAAGAAGGCTAATGGAGATAAGAAGGGTAAAAATCACTGTTAATGCTTTCATAATAACTCCTTAAAAATCAAACATCATAATATCTAAGAGTATAACATAAAAAAAAAGTTAATAAAATTTTTTTAAGAAAAATTAAACTAATAACTATTTTTTATTATTTTATCTAATTTTTAGATGAAACAGTTTTTTTGATTTAAAAACAGAAAAATATATTTGAGTATTTGAATTAGGAGTTATTTATCACTATAAATTTTAAATATAAAAATCTAAGCAGAAAAAAAATTCTGATTTAAAGTCATTTTTGGAGCATTTTTTGAAATATTTTTCTAAAAAATGATAAGTTTTTTTGTAAATACTATTTTTATTTGAAAATGAGTGTTTTTATCTGTATTTTTGCATACTTTTATCTTTTTTAAATTTTTTATAGTAAAATAAATATTGGAAAATAGTTTGCTAAGAATAAAATTGAAATGTTTTATGGGGATTATTATGGAAAAGGTTCTATGTTTTTTAGATTATGCAAATATAAATTCAGTTGCTAAAACTAGAGGTGTTAAAATAGATTACTCTAAATTACTAAATTATTTAGGTGAAGGAAGATTTTTAGTTGATTCTTTTGCTTATATTCCAATAGATCCAAGAAAAGTTGGTGATATGAATAAAAAAATAGAGAGACTTTGGCTTGATGGTTTTGTTGTGATATCAAAAATAGGAACTCCAATACCAGATGGTTATAGATGTGATTTTGATGTTGAAATATCAATGGATATGATGAAAGTTGCATATCAAAATAGACCAGACATTGTTGTTTTGTTATCAGGAGATAGTGACTTTATTCCTGTAATTATTGAGTTAAGAAAATTAGGAATAAGAGTTGAAGTTGCCTCTTTTGAATCAAATACTGCAAGAGAGATGATATTAAAGTGTTCTGGATTTGTGAATTTAGAGTTAGTTCCTAATATTTTTATTAATAATACTCAAAATAGTAAAATTAATTTACAACATATTGATATTAAAAATAGTGATATTTTGTTTGAAGAGAAGTTGATTATAAATAAAAAAAAGGAACAAAATATAGAAGAAAAAGAGGATGATTTTAAATCAATTAATGATAATGAAGATGATGGTTTTGATTATGATGATGAGAGTTCTCCTTGGAAAGATTTGGATGATAGTTTTGATGAAGAGGAAGATTAATTGATATTGTTAACTATTTTAATGAGGTAATTATGAAAAATATATATTTTAAATTTAAAAATAATCAACTAAAATATTTAAGAGAAACTCTTTTAAAAAATCTATCAAAAGAGCATTTTGCAATTCTCTTAGGTAAGAGAGAGTATCTTGATAATAATGAGTTCATTATGCTTTATGATATAAGATTTCCTGATATAGATTTTTATAAAAAACAGAGTATTGCTTTTTTGGAGATAAAAAAGGAGTTTATTTATAATATTTTATTAGAGATTTTAGAACGATTGGATGTTGATACAATTGTTGATATTCATACACATCCATTTGCAGAGAAAAATGTTAAATTTTCATTAACTGATAATATGGATGAGAGTGGATTTTTTAATTTTTTAAATGATAATTTTCCTAAAATATCTTATGGAAGTATTGTTTTTTCTCAAAGTGACTATTCTGCAAGATTATGGCAAAAAGATGAATTTAATTGTGTAGATTATAAATTAGGAAAGATAGTAACACAAACATTAGGTGAAAATATAATCTCAAGTGATTTTAAAGAGAGTGAATTTTCAGAAAATTTTAGGATAGATGAGAAAAATATGTTTCATCGTTCCTCTTTGGTGTTAGGGCTTGATAAATTAAGAGATATAATGAAAAAAGAGATAGTTTCTGTTGTTGGAGTTGGTGGTTTAGGGTCTGTTGTTGCAGAGCATTTGATACATATGGGATTTCAAAATATACATTTGATAGATGATGATATATTAGAGATATCAAATTTAAATCGAGTTGTTGGTGCATATTATGTTGATGCAGAGGATAATAGGTATAAAGTTGATATTATTGGAGAGCATATTAAAAGTATAAATCCAGATGCAGAGATTTTTACTCATAAAAACTCAATATTTGATTCTGAAATAGAGAGTATTTTGGCTAATTCTAGTTGGATTATTGTTGCAACAGATAATCATTCAAGTAGATTCAAGGCTCAAGAGATATCAATAAAATATTTTGTACCAATGATAACAATAGGAGTTAATATAACTGTTAATAATGGTGTTATTGAGGATATGAGTGGTGAGGTTATCACATTAAGGGCAGGTGATAATATATGTTTACACTGTTTGAATAGATTAAATTATATTCAAATTGGAAAAGAGTTACATTTTGATAAAGATATCTCTGAAAAACTTGAAAGAAGAGGCTATGTTGTAGGAGCAGACATTAAGGAACCAGCTGTTAAAACATTGAATACTATGTTAGCAACAATTGGTATTGATATATTAATAAATCAATATACAAATCAACATAAACATTTTCCAATATTGGTTTATGAATATAACTCAGTTATGAGAATATATCCTGATATTGAGAGTATTGAAAATAGAAATATTGATTGTTGTGTATGTAATATTTAGCAAATATAATTTTATGTAAAAAATGTTAATGTTTTGTGTAGTAATATATTTTATAAGTTATTAATTTATAAAAAAGTTATTTGT
>JAFGXH010000238.1 GCA_016936735.1 bacterium | reverse complement strand
TCTTGTGCTGATAGTGATGGAAATAATGAAGAGTGTGAGACTTGTGATAATATAACAACTGTTTTAGTTGGAACAAAATGTGTTCCAATTGCAGAGGTTGAGGCTTGTGGTCCAGATGGACATGCTCATGGTGAAGTTAATGGAGTTCCTGATTGTCACTGTTTTCATGGACAAAATACAACAGATATAAATGGAGCACCATATTGTCTTCAAAGTGAATGCTCAACAACAGAGGAGAAAGATTGGGATCAAGTTGCATGTGAAATATTTTCAGATCAAGCAGAAGAGATTGTTTTAACAACAGATTATACAATCGCTCACATGCATTTTGAAGAGAAAATGGAGGTTGTTCTTGGTGAAACAGAGACAATGGGTCATATTCCTGTGTTGCAAGACTCTGCATTTATGCTTCATCTTTCAGAAAAAAATGTTTTTGTAAAAGCATCTCTTGCAGATGGAACTGATGTTGAGTTTGAAAGAGAGGATGCAAACTCAGATTGTAGTAGTGATATAAAAGAGGTTATTCATATTCATATGGAGAACGATACAGGTGAAAAATTTCCACTAATTCTTCATTTTAGAGCACAAAATAGCTCAAATGAGAGAGTTTTTTTAATAGTTTTAGAAGAGAAACATAATCATGAAGAGTAAAATCTAATGTTAAAGATTTTATGTAATTTTTAATTGTATATTTTTATTTTTGTAACTGTTCAGAAAATTTTATAATTTACTATTATTTATTAAAATAGTTACTGAACAGTTACATTTTTTCCTGTTATTTTTTGAGTTCAAAATGTTGAAATTTAATAGTTTAGTTATTGGTTACACTCCTCAAAAACCACTTTATGATGCAATATCTTTAGAGATTAAAAAGGGGGATTTTTGGGGTGTTGTTGGTGCAAATGGAGCAGGAAAAACAACCCTTTTGCAAACAATATTGGAAATTATTCCTCCTATATCAGGAAAAATAGAGAGGGAGAGTAAAAATCTTAAAATAGGATATGTTCCTCAATATCAAAATATAACAAAAGAGTTTCCAATAACTGTTCAAGAGGTTATTGAGATGGGTTGTTATAATAAAAACTCTTGGGGTATTTTTTCAAAAAAAGGGATTAAAAAATTAGTTCAGGAAAAACTTAAAGAGTTTTCAATTGAACATTTGGCAAAAAAGGATTTTTCCAAAATATCTGGAGGAGAGAGACAGAGAGCTTTTCTAGCAAGAGCTATGCTAAACTCACCAGATATTTTAATTCTTGATGAACCATCAACAGGAATTGATGAGGATGGTAAAGCTGAACTATTAAATATTTTAAAAAATCTACATAAACTTAATAATTTAACAGTAATGATGATATCTCATGATAAAACTGAAGTGGATTTTTTAGCAACACACAAACTTATTTTTAATAAAAAAGAGAGAAAAATCTCTATTTTATAAAAAATATTTTAATATAGAGTATAAAAGGATAAAATGTCTGAATTTCTATCATATTATGAGTTGTGGATTGATCCACTTTTGATATTGGTTATATCATCTATTGTCTTATCATATATTGGAGTATGGAGTGTTTTTCAAAAAGGGTACTATATTCCATTAACACTTTCATCAATAAATAGTTTTGGTGTTATTGTTGCTTTTTGGTTTGGAGAGATATATAATTTTTCAGGAAATATATACATCTTTCCTCTAGTTTTTGGAATTTTATCAGCACTATATTTTTCAAATCCAAGAGTTGGTGGTGCAAAAGGTGAAGTTTCAGCATATATAATCTCCTCTGCTCTATTTCTAATTGTTGGAAGTTTTGTTAGACAAGATCTTCATGATGTTCAAAGTATTCTTTTTGGGACAACTGTTTTAGCTGAGAGAAAAGAGCTCTATACATTTTTAGTTGTTAGCTTAGTTGTATTATCTTTCTTCTACTTTTTTCATAAAAAATTTATTTTTGTTGTTTTTGATTCTCAAGGAGCAGCCGCTGCAGGAATATCACCTCAAAAACATAGATTTATACTATATGCACTATTTGCTTTAACAATATCTGTTGCAGGAAAGTCTATTGGTTCACTTCCTGTGTTCGGATTGACAATAGTTCCTGCATTAACAGCAACAATAATAGGAAAAAGCTTTAAAACGATAGCATTTATATCTATTTTATCTGCCTTTCTGTCTGTTATAATAGGTTATTACATATCTTTTATACTTGAGTTACCAACAGGAGCTACAATTGTTTCAATCAACTCAATATTCTATATTTTAGCAAATATAAAATCTAAATTTATAAATAATTAAATAAATAGTTTTTATTGTGAAAATATAATAAATTTTTTAGTAACTAAATTACAAAAAAATATATAGTTTTCTTGACAGAAATTAACATTTGTTGCATAACAAAATAGAGTGAATGGAGGATATATATGATAAAAAAACTATTATTGCTATTTTTGGTAACGTTTACCTTTTGGAGCTGTTCTGATGATACTCCAAATAAACCATGTGATGGTATCACATGTTCTAATCATGGAGAATGTGTTGTTGTTTCAGGCAAAGCAACTTGCGATTGTGATCCAGGATATAGTGTAAGTGGTTTAACTTGTACTCAAAATGTTAATCTTTGTGATAATGTTGTTTGTAGTGAGTGGGAAAGTTGTAACTCATCTAATGGAGTTTGTGAATTAAAAGAGAATCGTTGCTATACTCAAGAGAACTGTTCTGAAACTATGAGTTGTGATGATAATCATAACTGTGTAGACCCCAATAATCCATGTGATGGACAAAACTGTTCAAACAATGGAAGTTGTAGTGTTGAAAATGGTTCCGCAAAATGTAGCTGTAATTCAGGTTTTCAAGCAGATGGTTTAAGTTGTGTTGACATTAATGAGTGTTTATCTGGATTAATAAGTTGTGAACAGGGTTATGAGTGTCAAAATAGTGTTGGTTCATTTAGTTGCATTGATATTAATGAGTGCTCAAACAACACTGATGATTGTCAAGATGGCTATAAATGTGTTAATACTAATGGCTCTTTTAATTGTGTTGAGGATATTGTTGACTTATGCCTTAATATAACTTGTGACTCTTGGAAAACATGTAATCCTAATAATGGAGTTTGTGAGCTTAATAGTGGAAAATGTGATGAGGATAATGACTGTGAAACTCCTCAAGTTTGTGATTTAACAACACATAACTGTGTTTCAGACCTTTGTGAAAATGTTGAATGTTCTGGCAAAGGGGTTTGCTCTGTTGAGGCAGGTTCTCCTATTTGTAACTGTATTCATGGCTATAAAGCAGCTGGAGCTGAGTGTGTTACAGATAGTTCGATTCCAGGATGGTGTGGAATTCAATGGCCAACAACACTTGAACTTGATGCTGGTGATACATCAATAAGAACACATGTTTATGGTCAAATATATCTCTCTGGTGTTACAGAGACTCAAACTCAAAACTCAAATATAAAAGGACAACTTGGTTATACAACTGAGGCTATTCAATATCCAATTATTGCATCAAAATTTCAATGGGTTGATGGTAGTTTTAATACAAGTTGTACTGGATGTGGAAATAATCATGAATATATTGCAAATTTTCCAACAGATAGAGCTGGTGAATTTAAATATGTTTATAGATTCTCAACAAATGGTGGTCAAAGTTGGAGCTACTGTGATTTAACTCCAAATTTTATAACAAGCCATGTTGTTAATTATGGTATTGCAACAATATCTGATGAGCATCTTTATAAACCAAAATTAACTTTAGTTTCGCAACCAAGCATTAATGGAAATAGTTACTCTTTTGAGGTTCTTTATACTCCTGGAGTTGGTGGAGAGGATATCGATTGGGGAACAACTGATGTTTTTTTAAATTTTGAAAGATTAACAAATCCACCATATAATACAGAGTCAAGAAAATTTATTTTAACTGGAAATAGTGTTCAACAGGGAAAATATACCTATCTTTTTAGAGTTAAAGATACATCTGGACATACTGCGACTCTATTTGTTCCAATATGGATTGAATCAGAATCTTTTGAGTGGAAAGATGCCTTTCTTTATCAAATTATGACTGATAGATTTCAAGATGGAGATCAATCAAACAATAGCTCTGCAAATCTTCACTCAACAAATAATGTTGAGTGGAAAGCTGATTGGCAAGGGGGAGATTTTAGGGGTATTATTCAGAAAATAGATAGTAACTATTTCAGTGATATGGGAGTAAATGCAATCTGGATTAGCTCACCAATTATGAATACACAGGGTGCTGGAAAAGGTATGGGAAGTGACTCTCATTACTATGCAGGTTACCACTCATATTGGCCAATTGCAACAGGTTGGACAGATACAGTCTCTCTAAGTGGAATAGACACCCCTATAGAGCCTCACTTTGGAACAGAAGCAGAGTTAAAAGAGCTTGTTAAAAAGGCTCATGCAAAAAAAATAAGGGTTTTAGTAGATTTTGTTGCAAATCATGTTCATTCAGATAGTCCACTTTGGACTCAACACAGATATGATAATTGGTTTTATATGGCACCAGAGGGAAAACCTGTTAACTCTAATGGTGGTTATAATTGTGGATGGGAGGAACCAATTGTTTGTTGGTTTACAGACTATCTTCCTGATTTAAACTATGGAAACTCAACTGTTATGAAAGAGATTATCAATCATGCAATCTGGATGATTCAGGAGTATGATATAGATGGTTTTCGCTTAGATGCAGTTAAACATATGATTATGGAGTTCTCTACAACACTTAGAGAGAGAGTTCAAAATGAGATTGTAACAACTGGAATCCCTTTTTATATGGTTGGAGAGACTTTTACTGGAGATGCGGAGTTTGATACAATTGGTGGATTTTTGGGTTCAGACAAACTTGATGGACAGTTCGATTTTCCTCTATTTTATCATCTTTCAAGAGTATTTTTATTAAAATCACAAACAGTTATGGAGTTTAAATATTTTGTTGAGCAGAATGATTTAAGATATCAAAATAGTTACTACTCAAATGCTTTAATGTCAAATTTTATTGGAAATCATGATATTGCAAGAGCAATAAGTGTTGCAAATGGTGAATTTGATGGCTCTCCTCAAGGTGGTTCAGTATCTCAAGATAGAGCTTGGAGTAATGAGCCAGCAATTCCAACAACAGAGGAGCCATATAAAAGATTGCAGATGGCTCAAACATTTCTTTTAACATCAACAGGAATTCCACTTATATATCAAGGGGATGAGTTTGGAATGCCAGGAGCACATGATCCTGATAATCGTAGAATAATGCGTTTTAGTAGTGAACTAACCCCTTTTGAGACAACTACAAAAACTCATCTTCAAAAATTGGGTATATTTAGAAAAAATAATCCAGCAACAAGAAAAGGTTCAAGAGTAACTTGTGAAGTTGATAATGATACCTGGTTATACAAAATGAGTTATGGGAATAATACAGTTCTTGTTGGTTTTAATAGAAACGGTTTGGAAGTTACAAAAAGCTGCACAGGAGTCTCTGGAACATTTAAAAATCTTGATGGTGGAGATGTTCAAGTTACAAATGGTTCTGTTATCATTCCTGCAATGGGTGTTGTTGTTTTAGGAAAAAATTAAGACTCAATAACTTAATCATAAAAAATTTATCATTTTATACTCTTATTATTTTAAATCTGTTTACTCATTTTTATTAATGGTAGATTGTTTAATTTAGCTATAAATAGGACTATTGTAATATTACCAATCATAGATAATGAAATTTAAACAGAGTATTCATCTATTTTTTTTAATGAACACTGTATAAAGGGTTTCATCATTTTATAAATTGAAAATTTGGATTAATTTATGGCTAATCTATTATGCAAGATTGGTATTTTTAATCAAAAAGCTGAAAAGAGAACTGAAATCCTGGATAAAGATAAACCTCTGTTATATCTTTATCATTCTTTCCATCTTTAACAAGCCAACCTGAAAATCCATCAGGAGTATCTCTATCACCAGGTTGAACAACAACATGAAGCAATGCTGATGCAACAATTGATAGATTTGGAAGAAGTTTATATCCAATTTTAAAACGACCAACACTATGTTGTATATCCCAATCATTATCAGTAAAATTTTTATCAATATCCACTTTATTATAATCAATAACATCTAAATCAATAGATATAGAGCTATTTAATGGAATATGACCACCCAAACCAAATCCAAAATTTAATATATTCATATTTTCAAAATTAGTGCCTAAAATATATATTGTATGCCAATATGAACCACCATGAGCTATCTCTATAAATCCATCTTTTCTATCATCTAAAACAGCAGAGATATTAAATCTTCCTTTTTTCATTATATTAATAAGTCCTAAAGAGAAATAACTATCATCAGCAATATTTACAACACCTATCTGAATACCATCAACTTTACTAGCCTTATTTACAACCCCAATTTGTAATCCATCTCCATCCTTACTATTATTTACAACACCTATTTGAGAACCATTAAAATCTGTTGAATTATTTACAATAGCAATCTGAACTCCATCTAACTCTTTTGTTGAATTAAATAGAGCTCCTATTTGAACTCCAGTAAAATCATTATCAACAAAATTAAATATAGATGAGATTTGAACTCCTGTAAATTCCCCATGTGCAATATTAAAAAGAGCACTTGTTTGAACCCCCTCAACCCAACCATCTTTTATCGAACCTAAAGAACCAATAGAAACCCCTTTTAAAGCATAACCATCATCAACAAAAAGAGAGTAGGATAGATAGTTTAAAGTTGGTTTATCTGTCATAGAGTTCATACTAATACCTGGAATTAATCCAACAGATAATGGAACTATTTGAATCTCTCCATCACCTCTTGAAACAGTTTTTTCTCCCTCTTGAATTACAAAATGCTTAGAATCCACTAAAAGAGTATCTTTTCTTTTTAAATTAAAAACCCCCATTTTATAAATTCCTAAATTATCCCAAGTTATTTTATAAACACCACTCTCTAATCCAAAAAAAAGTTTTTTATTAGCAATTTTGTCAATCTCTGCAACTAATACTGAGTTTGAGTCTCTTATGAAAAATCTTCCAGATAGAGATTCAGGAAAATATAAAACAGAGGAGGTATCTCTTAGATCTGTTAAAACTAAATCACCAGAACCAGCAAGTTGAAAATCATAATTTGGGTGCTGAGCACCTCCATTTGTTGCCTCTGTTCTCTCCAGAGTTTTATGAAAAGCATATTGATATGCCTCATTAAGTGTTACTTTTTTATCTTGAGTTGTATCTGCAGCACCCCTTAAACCAGATATCATATAGTGTGTAAAAAATGAGCCTCCAATTTTATCAGACTCCTGTGCAACCTCATTTGATGAGGAGGATGTTAATATTGCATGCCCCTGAACAAGGGATGAATTATCGGATAAAAAAGAGGGTTGCCATTGACCACCTTTTTGTCTTATCATAGCACCAGAGGAGCAAGAATCAAGAATTGTTATTTGAACATCACTCTCAAGAGCTTTTAATTTTGTTTTAAGATTTTTATATGAAAAATGATCTCTACCTAATAACAATCCCTCTTCATCTGAGTGGCCTGAATAGTAAAATAGAATTTGAGTCTGTTTTCCCAAATTTTTGGCTTTATCTATCTCTTTTTTTATTTCAGAAAAAGAGTTATCTAGTTTCTCTGTTGATGGTTCAAGAAGTAATATACGTTCTGACTCTTTAATACCACCAAGCTCAACCAATACTCTATCAATCGATTTTGCATCAGAGTGTGCAAATTTTAATAAAACACGCTCTTTTCCACCATTATTTGCCCCCACAATAATTGCAAATCTCTCCATTTTAGTTTCACCCAAAAGAGTAAAAGATATAATCAATAGGATAAAAGTAGCTAATCTCATTTAATTCCCCCATTTTTATAAAGTGTATAGTGCCACTCTTCATCAATATCATTTAAATTTAAACTATCTTTTGTTGGATCTTTAAGTTTAGATAATCTCTCTTTTACTAAAGCTATATCTATTGGTTTTTCTGAGTTTATAAGAATAAAACTTTCATATTTAGGAGCATTATCAAGCTGATATGACTTTGTTAATGTTATCTGATTTTTCCCATCTAAAAAACCATTATCACTATCACTTTCTGGAAAATGAAGAGTAATACTACTATTTCCATCAATAGATAAAAGTGTTGCAAACTGAGCTTTTGGAACAATAAATTGAAGTTGAATTCTATCTCCCTCATTAACAAAATCACCATTTGATAATATTTTAATCTCTTTACCATCTAAAAGGGCAGCTTTAGGGCCAAATTCACCTTTAATTCGAATAGTCTCTTGAGAACCGATGCCATTATGACTAATTTTTGACATCGTGTTCACTTTTTTTGTGAGTGGAGATAGCAACAATAATAAAATGGTTAAAACTAAAATTGGGGCAAATCTATATCTATTTTTAAAAATATTAATAGATTTTTCAAAAATAGTTGATTTATAACTTTTTTGTTTAAAATCAAGGCTATTTTTTTCTTGAAATAGAGTTTGTAATTTTTTCATTGAGTCAAATGGATATCTATTAAGAAGATTAACTCCATCTTTCTTTAACTCTTTAATTCTATTTTGTAACTCTGGTGAGGAGTTAATAAGGTTTTCAACCTCTATTTTTTTACTATCACTTAGCTCATCTAATAGATATTGCTCAAGTAAAAGCATTGGAATTTTATCTTTCATAAAATACCTCATCCAAATCATAAATCTCTTTTAACTCTTTTCTCAAATAATCCAATTTTTTTCTAACACCAGAAAGAGAGAGATTCACCATCTCTGCAACCTCTTCTAGTGTAAACCCATCAAGATAATGAAGTGTGGCAATCAGTTTAGTTTGCTCATTTGACTTTTTAAACAGTTTATCAAGTAATAATTTAGCCCCTGTTTGATTCTCTTGTGAATCAAATATTGCAATAGAGTATACTAATTCATCATCCTGTGTTTCTGGATGCCGTTTTATAGTTCTGATTTTATTTAGAGATAAATTTGTTGCAACTCTATAAATGAGTGATGATATTGCCTCATCATTCAAACTATCTCTATTTTGAAATAGTTTTAAAAATGTATCTTGAGTCACATCTAAAGCTATTGATTCATTTTTTAACAACTGTAAGCATCTTCTAAATACCATTGGAAAATATTTCTCATAATAACTCTCAATATTATTAAGCAAAAAACCTCCACACCTCTTTTAATTAAACACCAATAAAAAATAAAAATGTTACTTAAAAACTATCTATTTTTATAAAAAACAAATTAATTGAATTTATTATTAGAAAATAGCTGAAATTATACTAAAAAAACTCAAAAAGAGTCATTCTATAGGCAATAAATAGAAAAAATCTATGAATATCTTTTTCTGAATCAAGTTTTGGAAAATACTCATAAGCTCCACCAATAGATATTGGAATTGGATGATAATTTAAAACAAATGAGAATCCAGGAGCAAAAACCTCTTTATAAATCATAATTGGTATTAAATCTATAAAATAGGCATAAAAAGAGGCAGAAAACTCCTCTGAAATAGGTTTCTTATACTCAAATCCAACAGGAATTGTAAATCCTGCAAACTTTTTACCAATTTCGCTATTCTGATTATATTGATATCCTCCTCCAAGCCCCATATATATTGTAAAATTAACACTATTACTTGATGGAAGAACAAAACGCTCTAAGACACTCTCTAATTGCTCCTCATTTTTTGATATTAAAATATCTGCAAGAATAGAACCAAATTTTAAAATATCCCCTTTTAAAGAGAAAATTTTATCTTTTTGAATCCGATTACTCTCTCTATTTATTAAATTTTGTAAAAATTTAAGAATATTTAAAATCTCTCTTCCATAAGATTTCTCTGATATTGCTCTTGCTATTTCAAGAATAATTGGAATATCTCTATTTAAAAAGCTAGTAATTTTAATATTTGAATTAAATTTTTCAGAAACAATTTTTATTAAATTAAAAAACTCCTCTTGATATATTTGAAATCTTCCTGCCTTATCTTTAATATTCTCTTTTCTTAGTTCAGCTCTCTGTTTCTCAATAATATCAAAAACAGGTGTTAACATTCTAACATAATCAAGTAGCTCATTTTTAGATATTATATTTTCAATACTATCCTTATTTTTCATAAAAATAAACCATAAAAGAATCTCTACATCATTCTTTTGTAAAACATTAAACTCCTCAACAGATATCCATCTACCCTGAGGGCTATTAACTAGCTCTTGAGACAAAATATTTAGTAACATTAAAATTCTATTTATATCTGAACTCTCCCTGTTTTTAAGAAGATAATAGTCTAAAATATCTTTAGGGTGATTTCCTTTTTTTAGTTTCTCAATAAAATCTAAAGAGATTTTTAATAAAACGCCATCATCACCTAAAATACTATTTTCTGATATTGTTTGAGGTAGATTTTGTAAATCATTCTCAACTGCAGCGAGCCAAGTTGTACTTACAGAGTAAAGTTTTTCATCTTGATAATGCTCTAACTGTTCAAAAGAGAGTGGAAATAGAGGTGCGACTCTTTTTGATTGATATAGTTTTCTAAAAAATGCTGTATATAGCTCTTGTCGACTTCTTTTAACAATAAAATTGGTAAAAGTACTCATAACAAGTTCTGTTAAATCTGATGTATTACTTTTTTGAATTGATATATTTTTTAACTCTAAATCATTAAATGAGGCTAAAGAGTCTGGTGATTTTCCAACACTTTGAACTCTATTGGTCTCAATAAACTTAGAAAAAAGCTGTTCAAGCTCTTTATTATCTCCTTTATTTTGAATATAATATATTATCTCAAGAGCTTTAAAAACAGGAGCAATCTCATTTGAAAGTTTATATAATTCAGGAATAACTGGAGTCAATTTTTCTGTAAATGAGTCAAAATCCCCTCTTTTGGTTTTTATTTGAAGTGATTTTGAACTACTTAATGTCTCTAAATTATCCTCAATTTTATATAAATTTTTAAAAAACTGATCAGTGAATGTTGTGTTTTTTAAAAAATCTCTTAACTCAATTAGATGAGATAATCTATCCAATCTATTTTTTAAATCAATTTTATCTTGATTTGATTTATCTTGATCTGATTTATCTTGATTTACTTTATCTTGATTTACTTTATCTTGATCTGATTTATCTTGATCTGATTTATCTTGATCTGATTTATCTTGATCTGATTTATCTTGATCTGATTTATCTTGATCTGATTTATCTTGATTTGATTTATCTTGATTTGATTTATCTTGATTTACTTTATTCTCTGAAAATCCATTAACATTTGTATTATTTATCTCAAACTCAATTTTTGTAATCTCTGCCTCTAAAATTTTAATATATCTATCTCTTTTTTTTATAAATTTTCTTAAATCTTTTTTATCAAATTTAAAAAAATCTGACATATTTATATTTAATGGTTTTGTAATCTCATTAAATAGTGATTGATATTGATTTTTTAACATCTCATCTATTTTTGAAAAAGAGTAGTTTCCATTTAGTTGAAACGCCTGTTGCTCAAGAGTTTGAAAACTTTTTTTTATCTTATTACTTTTGGTCTCTATTAATAAAAGTGTCTCAATATGTTCAACAACTTTTTTCATAAGTTTAAACTCTTTATTAAGATTCTCTTTTTTTCTAATTGCATATATTAGATTTTTTAAATGGTGTGTTTTGAATGAGTTTTTTGATATTTTATATAGTAAATCTAGAGCAGAGAAGGCCTCATCATCAATATTAAACTGGATTTTATCCTCAGAAAATTCAATTTTATTCTCTAGAAAAAATTTAAGTTGATTCAATTCATTCTGAATATCATTATTAAAAAGATTATTTCCTTTATTTTCACTTACAAAATTTAACAAATTATCTCTGTTTTCAAAAATTGATACTAAATCAGAATTTTTTAATAGACTTTCTAAATCTATCTCTGGAATATCAAGTTTTGCTAAAAGCTCTAACTCATCAAGAATATGTTTTTTTCTTAAATCAATTAATTTTATTGTAAAATCATAAGCACTTTCAGCTTTTAGAGAGGTTGTTAAAAAAGTTGTAATAAAAATCATAATTAGCATATTAATTAAGGAGAATCTATTTAACATTGAAGACCTCTAAAAACTTTCGATTATTTACCATTGATAAAATATTTTTTCAACAAAATAAATATATTTTATAAAATATAGTATTCATTCTATATTTTTAGAATCTATCAACTATCTTTTTGATTAAAATTCTGTTTATTCACTCTTTTTTAAGGGTTATTTTATTCGATTAATCCTATTTTTAATCGAAAAGAGGCCTCCTACTAGGAGTTGAGACAGTATATTTGCTGTCTTTACGATTCCTATTAGAGATTTATCGCTCCTCACAGAAAAAAAACACTCCTACAAGAGTTTTTAGAGTAACTAAATAGATTTTTAGTTTAAATTTGTAAATAGAGAGAAACAGAGAGATTAAATCTCTCTGTTTCTTAATATATTTTATAGACAAGAGGATGTTTCGATTTGACAAGAGGCATTACAAGTTGGAGTTCCATCAAAAAAACCTAAATCCATGCAAGTAATTCCATCAAATGGATCTGCAGCAGCAGGATCACACTCTTCACCATTATCATAATCAATAACACCATCACCACATGGATCTGGTTCAGTTGGTGTGTAATTTACTGTTAATTCATATGTGTAAGCAGAATTACTTGAAGTATACGCATCAACAATAATAAAATATACTCCATCAGCTTCAGCTGTATATGTTAATGTTTCTGGATTTCCTCCATCAACACCTTCAACACAAGATGTAAATACATCGCTACAATCAGTCACAATATAAAGAGCCATATCAACACTTGTTGTTGTTCTAGCAAGAGATAAACTTAACTGATCTCCAGCAGCCATTGTGATTTGGTATGTAACATCAACACCATTTGTATTAAAGCCTGTACAACCACCACTTCCTGCATTATAATCATTTGTAGCATCAACAGTTGTTCCAACCCATAAACCACTTGAGTTTATAACTGGAGAATCAACACATGTATCTGTTCCAGTAGGACCAGGTAAAACACAAGCTGGATTTCCATTTACAACTTTATATACTGCACCATCATCACAACCACATGTAAATACAGTTAAGCTTGTTGCAGTACAAACCTCTGTACTATTTTCAAGACCTAAGCATGGATTCTCTTCGCATGGTGATGAACATGTGTGTTCTGTATTATTCGCATAATACCCCTCTGAACACTCACAACTATATGCTGTTGCACTTGATGCAGTACAAACACCTGTTCCATTTTCAACAGCTAAACATGGGTCTAAATCACATGGATTCTCGCAAGTATGAAGCTGATTGTCTGCATAATATCCAGTATTACATCCACATGTGTATGTTGAAATTGATGTTTGAGTACAAACCTCATCACTATTTTCAACACCTAAACATGGGTTATCTGCACATAAATCTTGGTAAGGTGTTATATTAACATATAATCTATATGTTCCACCATTTCCACTTGTATAGGCATCTTGAACAAGATAGTAATCTCCTGCCTCTAATCTAGTTGTTGTAAAAGCACTATTTCTTGTTCCTGTTCCATATGCAGAGTTATCATCACTATAGAATAGTGTTGTTGTTCCATCACAAACTGATTTTAAATAAAGAGTACCATCAAAAGTTTCTGTACGAGACCAAGCCTCAACAATAGAAGGCTCACTCAAACGAAGAATATATGTGTGGTCTTTACCAGAGCTTTTTGTTTGATTATTTGTTGCATCTGTTGTATCTCCAACCCAATAACCAGTTGTTGATATAACAGGTGCTTCTGCACTACAGATATCAGCTCCTGCACCACCAGGAATAACACAACTTGGAACTCCATTAGTTAATAAGAATAGAGAACCCTCATCACAACCACAGCTATAAACTGTTGCACTTGTTGCAGTACAAACCTCAGTGCTATTTTCAACACCCAAACATGGATTTGTTTCACAAGGAGAAACACACTCTCCATTACTTAAAAAATATCCTGTTTCACAAACACAACTTGCAGCAGTTGCACTTGTTGATTTACAAACAGAGTGTTCTCCACAAACAGGTGCTTCTGGTTCCAAACATGGGTTAACACAGTTAACAACCTCTGTATCATCTGCATCATAGTAACCATCAGTTGTATTACAACGACACTCATATTCAGCATCACTTATTAGGAAACAGCTTGAATTTTCAACCCCATCACAAGGATTGGTTTGGCAAATATCCTCAATAACATTAAATTTAAGTTTTAATGTATAGGTTCCTTTTGCTGTTGCTAATGAACTATAAGCATCTAAAACAAGATAGTAATCTCCAGGATTTAAAATTGATGTTGTGAATGCACTATTTCTTGTTGATGTTCCATAAGCAGAATTATCATCATTAAAATATAGTGTTGTTGTTCCATCACAAGTTGATTTAAGATACAATGTAGTATCAAAACTCTCTGCTCTCATCCAAGCTTCAACAATTGCTGGTTGTTCAAGTCTTAACAGATATGTGTGGTCAACTCCTGAACTTCTTGTTTGATTATTTGTTGCATCAGTTGTATCTCCAAGATAAACAACCCACTCTTCTTCAACATAGTCAGCTGGAATCTCGATTAATGTTGCATCTGCTGAACAGATATCAGATCCTTGAGGACCTGCAAGAAGACAACTAAAAGTATCAGTATCATCTTCATCATAATAGCCTGTTTCGCAAGTACAGAAAATATTCTCTAATGATGTAGATTTACAAACAACATTTGTTCCCTCAGCAGAGCAATCTGGAGCCTCTGGTAAAGAGCATGGATCTACACAACTATGAATTCCATCTTGAACAGTTTCAAAATATCCTGCTTGACATCCGCAAGTGAACTCTGTTGCACTTGAAGGTGTACAGGAGTTTGTTCCATTAGCTGTCTCATCTGGACAAGCAGACTCATTTTCACATGGATTTACACAAGAGCCATTAAGCTCAAAATATCCATTCTCTTCATCACAAGCACACTCATAATCATCATCACCAAAACCAGTAGGTAGGCAGTATTCATGAGCCTCAGCATTACAACTATTAACTGCACAAGGTGCACCATAGTTGAATTCAAGAGTAAAAGCACCTTCATGATCAATATAATCATCATCATAATAGTCATAAAGACTCTGACCATCAACCATTAAATAGTATGTTCCAGCTGGAACTACTACTGGATATATATATCCATTACTTGATGTTCCAATATAGTCATTTGAGTATGTTCCATAACTATCTTTACAATGTAGAGTTGTCTCTGTTGTAAATCCACACCCCTCTTCTGGAGCATTAAAAAGTGCAATAATTCCATCCCAACTATCAGTATCAAGAATTGCATAGAAGATAACATCTGTATCAAAATGAAGTTTATAGAATAGATCTCCTAAATCTCCACCTGAACAATCACCATAACTATTTGTTGCACCAATTGTTGTTCCTGAGTAGATTCCAGGAGTTGAAAGTTGTGCAACATCACAAGTATCTGCACCACTATTTACAACAACCTGAATACACTCATTATTAAAAGATTCATATCCTTCAACACATTCACAAGTTACCTCAACAGCACTACCAGCAACACACTCTGAATTTGAAGGACAGGTATAACTTGAACATGGATCAACACAAACATAACCATTATCAAAATAACCATTTGCAGAATCACACTCACAAACACCTGCATTACAAACACGATGTCCATCACAAGTAATACCTGCACATAAATCTTCACCCATCTCTAAAAGAAGAGTATAAGAACCAAATCTATCTGTACTATAACCATCAACAAAAATAAAATATGTTACTCCAGCTGTTGCTTGGAATTTAATTACCTCTGTTGTTGTTGTATCTTTACAAGATATTTGAGTTGAAGTCTCTTCACAAGATGTTCTAATATATAAAACTGAATCAAAACTTCCAAGTCCCTCAAGAGTTACTGTTAACTCTCCTGATGTTTCAGGAGTAAATGAGTAAACAACCTCTGGAGAACCAGAAGATGAACCACAACTTCCAGAATAATCACCAACTGTTCCAGTTGTATCTCCCTGATATAATCCTAATGAAGGAATAACAACAGCATCTGCACAAACATCACCACCTTCAAGTGTTTCAGTAATAGGTGCATCATCTAAAGAGTATGTTAAAGAGTAAACATTTTTACCTGTATAAACACGAATAAAATATGTTTTACTTTCAGAACCATCTGTATAGTTTGTTCTATAGCTGATAGATTCATTATCTGTTAATGTTGCTCCGCTTGCAACATAATCATAATTATCTTCAAAACCATCTTCATAAAGTCTTACATCAAGATTTCCTCTTGAGTGTGTAAACTCTAGGTCAACTTTAATGATTTTGTTATTTGGAACCTCAATTTTATACCAATCCTCAACAGTTGTACAGGTTGCACTCTCTGTTGTTAGATTTTCATAAGTTTCTGGAGTTATTAATACAGCTAAAGCTGAAGTAGAGTTTAATCCACCATTATCAACACCAGATTGAGATATTGTGTCTAATGAACATACTCCATCATCCTCAACACAAGCACCAAAAATATCTTTTACAAAACCAGTTGAACAGATACAAGCTGTATTTCCTGTATTTGGTTCTGCATTTGAGTCACTACAAACACATGCTCCTGAACCATCATCCATAAAACCTGCAGATTCATTACAATAGCAAAGTGCTATACCTGCAGAATCATCACATGTCTCGTTTGTTGCACAACCAGCAAAATCGGCTCTTAAACATGGTTTATCACATTTTCCTGTTTCAGCATTAAGAAAATAACCTGTTTTACATTCACATGCACTATTTTGAGTATTTGGTTGGCTATTAGAGTCTGCAGAACAATCAAAAACACAACGACCTGTTTTTACAATAAAACCATCTGCACACTCAGAACATGTTTCACCTGCATATCCAGGATAGCAGTGGCAAGAGCCATCTTCACCTAAATATTGATAGCTAGGACAACCCAAAACACATCCATTTCCTAAATCATCATAACCATCTTCACAAACACACTCTGTTTTTGCACTATTTTGAATCTCATGTGCATCAACACAACTCCATAAACAGCTATTTGCAGAGATATTTGGAAGATATGATGATGTTGAATCATCCCAAGTTTGTGTAAATTGACCACCAGCAAAAGCCTCATCCCAAGCACCATCTGCAGGAATTACATTTGTACAAGCTACAACTTTTGTATTTGATTCACATGCAAAATCATCTCCATCAATTGGATGAAAACCATCTTCACACTGATCACATAGTTCACCTGTATAGTTTTCATTACACTCCCATTCACATGTTGGAGCCTCATAAAGAGATGTCTCAGAGTTCCAAGTGAAATCAACGAGACCATTTTCAAACTCAGCTTTCCAAGTTGCCTGGGTTGGAATATCATTTTTATTTAAACAATCCTGATTTTCAAGAGTGTTTGGGGCACAAACATCATCATCATTCGGATCTGTATGAAATTCCTCATCACACACACAATCTCCCTCTTGACAAGTTGCATTATCTTGACAAGTTACATTAACACATAAATCTGTGATTATTGTGATATTTAAAGTGATTTCATCATATTTGTAGTTATAAAAAGCTTTAGAATCAGCTTTTCCATTAATTGCTCTTACAGTAAAAGTATGAGCATTAGCTCCCTCTGTTGGGGTTCCAGATATTTTACCATTTGCTGATAAAGATAATCCAGCAGGAAGAGTAGATCCATCTTTTAGCTGAAAAGTGTAAAA
The DNA here is from genome assembly GCA_016936735.1 of bacterium. Classification (GTDB taxonomy): domain Bacteria; phylum UBP6; class JAFGXH01; order JAFGXH01; family JAFGXH01; genus JAFGXH01. The sequence goes on along the minus strand of JAFGXH010000238.1, from coordinate 537 downwards.
TAGGTCAGCCCCTGTTAACTCAAGTTGAAAATCATATGCTGTTCCAACTAATCCTTGCGGTAAAGTTGCAGGATTAATTTTAAATGCATCCTCTGAAAAACCACAATATTTTTTTTCATCTGCTGCATCATTACAACCTCTTTCCACACAATCACTATTATCCTCACAAGATGTGAGTTTAATACAAACACCATCAGCATCTAATGATGTAAATTTGCACTCCTCTTTTCCCTCTTCACAATCATTTGCAGATTTACAAACAGTTGGATCCGTGCTTGAACCATCATCGCAAGACACAAAAACTGTTGATAGTGAAAGGGTTATTAAAAGGAGGAGTATTTTTTTTAGATAACTCATAAATACCTCCAAAAATAAGAATGGTTCATCATTCTACTCTGTTTTTCAAAATAAATCAATAATTTTTTCACAAAAACTATATATAAAGCTGTAAAATAGAGATTTTTTCTATTTTTTTGCATCAAAAATATAACAATTTTTAATAAAAATCATAAATAAAATTATAAAATTTAAGATTAT
>JAFGXH010000237.1 GCA_016936735.1 bacterium | reverse complement strand
TTTTAATATATATTTTAAATACCCATAAAAATGTGAAATATAAACATTTTTTGTTTTCAAAACTTTAAAATCTTGCACATTTAACCGAAAAATAATAAAATGAATGGCGGTTGTTCTTTGAGGAGTTATGAAATTTCATTGTGATAAATGTGGAAAGAAATATGCAATAAGTGAGGATAAACTGCAGGGATATGGCTCTACATTTAAAATAAGATGTCAGGAGTGTAAACATATTATTGTTGTTACAAATCCAGTTTCACAAAATGCACCAGTTATAAAGAAAGAGTGGTATATATATCTTAAAAATGAACAGAGTGGTCCACACTCATTTGAGGAGATTAGAAAATTTTCAGAAACTGGAGAGTTAAATTTTTCAACTCTAGTTTGGCGAAATGGAATGAGTGATTGGATGCAGGCTCAGTTTATACCAGAACTTAAAAATTTAATAAAACTTCCAATTAGAACACCTGAAAGAAGAGCTAATCAGTCTCAAAAACTTAAACAACTTTATGATATGTCTAAATCCTCTTCAGAAAACTCTTTTGATTCTAATGAAAAAATGGAATCATTTTCAGATGAAATGGAGGAGATGGAACCAGAAGAGATGAGTGAAGAGGAGGTTGAGGAGATTAAAAACTCTGCCTTATATAAAGTCTCTCTCTCTTCAGAGAATATTAATGTTTCAAGTAGTTCAAACTCTGCTGAAAATAAAATTGTAAACAGTTTCTCCTCTGAAAATAAAACTTTAAATCCATTAAAATCATCTGAGAACAGATCCTTATCATCAGAAACAAAAAAAACTCCACCACAAAACAACGATTTTGAGGACTCTCCAACTAGTAATCCATTTATCTCAAATAAGGGAGTTAAGGGTGAAGAGGAGTCATCTATTTTTGCAGATGATTTTTTCAGTAAAAATTATGAAGAGAAAATAGAGGATAAAGATTCTCGCTTACTACGTTCAATAACAGGAGATAATACATTTGGAAATACTGGCATATTTGTAATGTATAATCAAAAACAACGAAAAGAGAGAATGCTATTTTTAACAATTGTTACCCTTCTTTTAGTTGTTGGAGGTTCTATTGTTTTTTATCTTTACACAAGAGAACCTGCAGTAAAAGTTGTTGAAATTGAAAAAGAGGTTATTAAAGAGAAAGTAAAAGTTGTAAAAGAGAAAGAGAAAGTTTATATTGATGTTGAAAAAAATAGTGGAACAACTATTAGAAACTCTAATAAATCGACATCAGACTCAAAAACAACAGATGATATTCAAAAAAATGAGGTTAAAACAGATGATAATAAAAATAATATTGAGTTATATACATTAAAAACATCTGATGTTAATAAGAGAGTTGATGTTGCAGTAAAAGATGACTCAGTTTATAGCAATAAATCCTCTAATAAAGGATATGTTGCATCTGTTGCAGAGATGGTTGAATCAAAAAAACAGGGTATTATGATATGTTTCCAAAAAGCATTAAAAACAGAACCAAATCTTATTGCAAAAGTAAAATTTACACTATCAATAAGTAGTAGTGGTAGGGTTAATGATGTTTTAGCTAACTTTACACCTCAAAAACTTGATGGATCAATATTATCAGATTGTATGGTAAAAAAAATAAAGGCTTGGAAATTTCCAGCAAATCCAGATGGTGGAGCAACAGAGTTTATTTTTAAATTATCTCTTCAGGCACAATAGTGAGGGAATTTTATGGCATTATCAGCAAAACAGAAATTTGAACTAGAAATAATAAAATTACTAGAGAAAATAATAAAGACTAATAGGATTTATAGTGGAAGAAATGAACAGATTGAACTATTTAAAAGTGAGCTTTTTAAAAATTTAGTTGGTTATTTTGAGGCTTATGGAGATTTAGTTTTAATTATACTACCAGGAGCCTATGCCTCTTTTGATAATGAGGTTTTATATGAAGATGAGCAGGCATCTACAAGTTTGGTCTATACATTATACCGTTCAGGGATAAGAAATATAGCCTTTATGCCAGGATTAACATCTCATGAGTTATCAACATATGTTTCAATAGTTTCACATGGAATATCAAAATCAAATGATATTGTAACTCAATTATGGGAGGCAGATTTTAAAGGGATAAAATACCATAAAATTGAGACATTTTTTGAGGCTGATGTTGAACAGGATCTACAATTTTCTCAATATGAAAATTGGTTAAAAAGAAAACAGATTCCTCTTCCTAAAGGAGTTGGTGCCAATCTATTTCAGAGTGCTTTAAAAATAACAACTCTTGATTACTCAGATTCTGATATTGATTCTGATAAAAACTTCTTTGTTGATGAGACGAAAAATGAGATAACAGTTGAAAATAACCTTCAACTATTTAATGAGTTAAGTGAAAAGCAGGATGAGTTGAGAATCAGTAAAAATGATTTAGACTATATCAAAAATCAGATGTATTTTGATTCAAAAGAGGTTATTGAGAGATGGAGTGATATGGTAGTCTCTCTCTTAGTCCATTTTTTGTCTGAAAATAGATTTTCTCAATATATTAACTATATTTTTCATTATCTTGATTACTATTTAGATAAACAGGTTTATAAACCATTTTTTTTAATATTTTACAAACTAAAAGTTGCATATGAATCATCTTTACAAAAAGATAGAATGGCAGAGGTATTAAAAGCTATTTATAAAGAGCTTCTTGATGATATTAGAATATCTAAAATTATAAAATATCTTCCATCATTAACAGAAGAAAATTTTGTTGATTTTAAACTTTTTTTAGGACAATTAAATAAAATTGCTCTTGTAAAGTTAGTAGATCATTTTGTTAAAATTCCAAATTCAGAGATACGAAAAGATTTGATTGAGTTTTTGAAAGGGATGAATTTTGATGTTAGTAGTTACTATATTGCCTCTCTTAAAGATGGAGATAAAGATGGAGTTTTAGAGGCTCTTACATACATATCATCACTAAATATAAGGCAAGAACAAAAAATACCATTTTATAAATTAGCAATGATTCATTCAGATCCAGAGATTGTTTCAAAACTATTTGAATTACTTAATGGATATTATGATAATGATATGAGTATCTATCTTTTTAATAACTTAAAAAATGTCAATAGGATTGTTTTAAAAAGTATAATTGTATATTTAGACTACCTAAAAAATGAGGCTTTAGTCCTAAAGGCTTTGAAATTTATTGAAACAGAACACTTTCTAGCTTGGGATTTACAGTTTAAAAGAGATTATTTAGCAATTTTAACATATAAAATTGGATCTCCTATTAAAAATTATCTTATTCTTTTATTTGATGACAAAAATCTTAAAGTAAAAAGAAAATTCAATGAGTTACAGTTAGCAATTCTATATGCCTTAGGTTTTTTAATAGAGGCTGATGTTGTAAAATTTTTACAATCAATTTCAAGTAAATTGATGATTTCAAAAGAGTTAAAAATAGAGGCAACTAAAACGCTTGAAAGAATGAAGGCAAATGCTCGATAGTGTTTTTAATTATAAAATAGTTTTTTTTGAGGTAAATTATTAATGGATGATAAAAGATATCAAGAGTTTGGGAAAAGATTAGTAAACCTTTTTGGTGGTGTATTTAAAGCTGTTGGAATGTATGATTATGAGAATGATACAGTTCAAAATATTGTATCTCAAATGATATCTCATATAAATGATTTTATGGATGAGTTAGGAGCTGGAGTCTCTATTGCTCATGGGCATAATGATTTTTTCGTAAATGGAGTATTAATGGAGTTTTCATTTCGAGAGTATCAAAGTGCCGTTTGGTTGAGTGAACAACTTGCAAAAATAGAGGTGTCAGAGATAATATTCTTGCAACAAATAGAGCGTGATGAGATTGCTCTATTTTTTAAAGAGTTAATTGCTTGTAAACAGCTTGAGAAAAAAATAGAGAATTACTCTTTTGGTTCTATTAGATTAAAAAAATTCTATCTTGTTGAGGTTGGAGAGGATGGAGGAGAGGGGTTTGATATAAATGAGTATCTCATGAAAATTTATGGAACAGGACTTGTTTTCATAAGAGATATATTATATCAAATAAAGCAAGGGGAATCATTTGATACATTAAAATTAAAAAAATTATTTCAAAATGTGATAGATCATATGGATAAAATAGAACCATTTTTAATTGCACTACTTCATCAAACATCTTTTCGCTCATATCTTTTTGCTCACCTTTTAAATACTGCATTTTGGGGTATAATATTTGGTAGAAAACTTGGATTAGATAAAAACAGTCTAATAACTTTAGCATTCTCAGGTGTTTTTCATGATATTGGAAAAGTTAGAATATCAGATAATATTGTTTATAAAGAGAGAAAACTCTCTCCTGAAGAGGAGAATATATTAAAACTAGTTCCATTCTACTCTATTGATGTTTTAATAAATCATTTTTCTCAAACAGAGCATGATTTACTTACATTTTTAACAATTTATGAAACATTAATGGGAGCAGAGGATAATAAAAAAGGGACAATGTTTTTTCCAAGAATTATAGCAATTTGTGATGCTTATGATTCTCTTACAAGTACAAAGCCATATAGAGATGCCTATCTTCCTCAAACAGCATTAAGAATGCTTCTTGATGATGATAAATTTGATTCAAAACTTGTTAACCTTTTCTTAAATAAAATTACATTTTATCCAATAGGAACTGCACTAGAGCTTTCAACAGGAGAGGTTGCAATAGTCTATGATACACATAGTGATCCTAAAAAGATGTTTTCTCCAAAAATAATTCCAATACTATCTCCAAATTATGAATTTTATGATAAAAAACAGGTTTTAGACCTATCTGACCCACTTCAAAAAAACAAAAGAAGAGTTGTTAAACAGATAGATCCTTTTGTATATGGTTTAAACCCAATGTTCTCTTTCTTTGATATAAAAGATGCTGATATTAAGTAGATCTATTTTTTAAAAAGCTCTATATTATAGTATAATTTTTCATTATCTTTTTTAAAAAGATCTTTCTGTTTTGATATTGGTATAAATGAGACTGTTTCTGTATTAATATCTTTAGAAAATATCCATCCTTTATTATAGATATCAACAAATAGATAATTTTCATAAGAGCCAGCACCATCTCCACCAATAATTACAATAAGATACTGAAAATATTTTCTAAATTTATACACTTTAATAGATGAATATTTTTTCTCTTTTGATATATATGGATGAAGATGTATTGGATAGTTTTTATCTAATATATCAATTTTATATTTAGATTTTCTATTTGATATTGATATCTCACTTAGTTTAGTATGAAAATTTATTTTAACATACTCAAGAGATGAGAATCCATCATGACCAAATGCAACTTTTTTATCAATTTGATATTTATCAAAATCATATTTATGTTGAGAAGGGATAAAATCATCTTTACATAGCTTTATCTCATTTCCATTTGATTCATCTAAAAAAAATATACAATCACTACATATTTTTTTCCTCTTATTATCTGATTTATTTAAATAAGAGACACAAGATTCCTCTTTTGATTCCAAATTTAGTTCATTAAGCAAAAAATTAAGCGATTTATATGGCTTTTTTTTTAATAGTTCTGATGGATTTTTATCATGAAAATCTAATTTTATCACTGTTTTATACTCTGTTTTACCATATAAACTAAAGTTTAGTAGTAAAATAAAATATATAAAATTTTTAAAATTAAGCATGTTTACTCTAAAAAATCTATCTATATTTCGGTTTTTTGTTTGTAATATTAAATGAAAAAATAATTAAAAACTAATAGTAACATCTCCTTTAAATCCATAAAAAGGGGCATACTCTCGACAAACACCTCCAATACATTTTAAACCACCACGAATCTCTCCATAAAAAACTCTAACAAAAGAGTCTGATAAAAATCTATATTTTATCTCACCTCCCTGATAGTGATTTTGAGTGTTTTTTATTTTTGATGTATATCTATTAAAATAGTATGAAAGATAGAGTTTATTAAAAACCAAAGCTGTTAATGATGTCTCTATATCTTGATAGTTATCAATTTCATCAGAATCTGGAAAGTTCTCTTCAACAAAATGAAGATAACCTTTTGATTCAATTGAAAATATTGAGGATAAAGTAAAAGATAAATCATATCCACCACCAAAATAGTTGTGAATAAATTTAGAGTTTTCACCAAATCCACTCTCATAACGATAAGATAGATAACTATTAATTTTATCTCCAATATTTTTAAAAAATATCTCTGTTCCTAAAAGGGCATGATGTGTTGTTATCTCTTTTTTATCTGTCCTTCCTAAATAGTAAGATGTGTATGGAGAGAATGTTTTATTTAGATTATATCCAAATTTTAATCTTGTTCCATAAACATCATCTGCAACATCAAAAACTTTTTCAGATTCCCCCTCAAGAGTTGGTGGTTGATTGTAAAATACAGAATCAACACCATAAGCCTTAATACTATTTCTAAACATATCTGAGTTTGGGTCATTTGGGTCTATTCTAGATTTTGGAGAGTAGTAATCTAAATCTGTTTTATATCCAATTTGTAGATGTTTATATTTTTTAAACTCATTTAGTATTGATAATTTTGCTCCATTATAACTCCAAAAACCATAAAAACCATATTGAGAATCGATTTTATCTTCAGAGTCATAATAGTGATCCATCATTATAACCCCCTCTGTATATATTTTTAGTTTTGATGTTGGTGATAGTGATATATATCCACCTGAAATTCCCATTGTGTGTCTTTCATAGCCATCTGGTTTTTGGTAAATAGATGTAAACTCCTGCTCATCAAAAAATATATGATCATAGTAGAGACCAAACTCAACTATTGATATTTTCGATTTTATAATAGCACCAGTGATAATATCGTTTTTGTCACTATAGATTCCATTTGTATTTGTATCGAGATTAAGATTATTTACTCTACCCCCAAAAAAACTAAGTGAACTATTTTTTAAAAATTGCCACTCCCCTTTGACTCCTTGAAGTGTTGTATCAATTCCAAGTTCATCCTGTTTTTGAAAAGATATTGATAATCCTTTTCCCTGATTTATATAAAAATCACCTAAAGATATTGAGATTTTTTTATTTTTTGCTGTTAAAAATATTTTTTCAACTCTATAATCCTCAAAATCTGAGTAGTTATCTCTTATATAGTTTGTTTTTGATAGAAAATTATCACTATTAAATGATAATCCAACTCCATAAATATCATAATTGCTTGATAAAGATGTTCTTGTTTTTAAAAACTCATAATTTTTAAACATCTCATTACTACTATCTGGATGATAAAGTGTGTAGTATAGTGATGATTTAATATTGTAATCAAAAATAGTTCCTTTTTTATTTGAGCTATTTTTCTTTTCAGAGTTGCTATTTATATCTATATTTGTCTCTGTTTTTAAAAGATTTTTTTCAATATTTTTAGTATTTAAAATAGAGACTATTGTTTTCTCTAAAATCTCCATATCTTGAACACTAAAACCGGAGAATTTAGCGATAACATCCCCTTTTTCATCAAAAAGAATAGAGTAAGGAACAGTTCCTGTTGGATTATATTTTTGTACAACAAAACCATCTGCCTCCAATATAATTGGGAAGCTAAGTTTTAACATATTTTTAACTCTTAAAACCTCTCCCTCCTCTCCAGAGTCATCCATACTAATAGAGAGAATATTAAATCCATCTTTATTATATTTTTCATAAAGATTTTGAAGAAGTGGTAATTCATGTTTACATGGAGTACACCAAGTGGCCCAGAAATTTAGTAAAAAAAGTTTTTTCCCATAAAACTGTTCAAAACTACTATTTCCTAAAAGGGTAAAAGATATAAAAACAACAATAAATATATATTTTTTCATATAATCCTCTAAAAAAACTATATTAACATCTATTATAGATTTTTCTTAAAATCAAGTAGTTTTAAATTTATACCTACTAGAAGTTTAAAACTATTGTAACTATAAATAGCATCAATTTGACCTGAATTCAAGATTTTTTGTCTACTCGAAAAATCTGGAGAAAACAAAAAGTTTTGTTCCCAAGATTTATTCTCAACAAATAAAAGAGTTATTGATAAAATAGGCTGAAGAAAAAATATTGTAATATTTTTCTAAAATAATCTCTTTAATTTGATTTTTAATATAAAAAATATAAAATATCATAAGGAGGTGTTGTTTGAATATTGATAACTATAATGAGTTTATAAATAGTGTAAAACTCTCTTTTGATGAATTAAAAAAAGAGTTCAACATAAAGGGATTGATTGAGTTTCAATCAAAACATAAATATATATTCATGCTTCATCATCCTGGAATTTTAAAAAAAATGGGGAATTTAATTGCAAATATAGATGAAAACTCTTTTACTGAAAAAATCACAGAGATTGAGAGTTTATTTGAAAAATTAATATTAGTAAAACCAACTATTGGTAGTTTTATTAATACATCTCAACATATTTTTGGATATTTTTCAAAAAATTTAACAAAAGAGAAAAAAGATAGCTTTTTTATTAAATTAGAGCTTTTTAAAAACTCAAATTTAGAATATAAAGTTATTTTAAAAGAGCTTTATGAGAGTGCACTTATATTTAATAATAGATATCTTTTAAAACAAACTATCTTTGATTTAGTTAATAGCTATTAAAAATTCATCTTTATATTTAAAAACATCTGTTTTTAAGGATTCTAATGTATAAGTTAAAATTAAAATATAGCTACATTCCAATGATTATTTCAGGAACTATCATCCTTGTTGTTTTATGGCTTATGATTATTGAACCATTTTATAAAGAGTATAATCATGATAAAAAAGAGTCTATATATCTAAAAAAAGATTTCATAGATACAAAAAATATAAGAGATTCTGAAAATTTTAATGTTAAACATAGTGATACTATAGAAAATAGTATAGTTTCAGAGATAAAAAGGGGAACTTTTCTAATAAAGGGCGATTTATCAGAGAGTGAATTGGATATTTGGTGGAAGAAAACGATTAAATGGTCCACAACAATGCTTGAAAAACAGTTTAATCTTAATCCACCTCAAAAAAAAATGGTTATTTGGATTTTTAAAAATAGTCAATCCTATAGATTTTATAGTAAAAAACTTTTTGATATAGATCCAGAGACACCTTATGGATACTTTTTACCATCACAAAATACTATTGTTATAAATGTAAATACTGGTGGTGGGACTCTTGTTCATGAGCTTGTTCATCCATATCTTGAAGCAAATTTTAAAAATATTCCTGTTTGGATAAATGAGGGAATCGCCTCTCTTTATGAGCAGTGTAGCGAGATTGATGGAGAGATGAAAGGATTAACAAATTGGAGACTTTTAGAGCTTCAGGAGGCTATATTTAAAAATAGTATTCCATCATTTAAAGAGCTTTCTGATTTAACCAAAGAGAGTTTTTATAATTCAAATAAAAGCTCCCTTTATTATGCTCAATCAAGATATCTTTTTTACTATCTTCAAGAGAAAAATCTTTTGAAATCCTTTATTTTAGAGCTTAAAAATAGTCTAGAAACAGATTTAACTGGTTATAAAACAGTTGAAAAAATTTTGGATATAGATGATTGGAGTAGTTTTGAAAAAGATTGGAAAAAATTTGTATTGAATTTAAGATTTGATAACTAAAATATCTTTATTTTATTCAGATATATTTTACTCTTTAATAAATTAAAATAGTTGAAAATTAAAATTAGATTTTTTATTATTTATATCTATGTTTATGAGGATTTATGGAAAAAATATTTATTAATATTGGAACACTTATTCATTTTGATGAAAACTCAACCAATCCAATAGTAGAAAATGGCTATCTTATTGTCAAAAATGGTGTTATTGATAGTTATGGTAAAATGGAGGAGTTAGAGTTGATATCTGAAAATTATGAGATTATTGATGTTGATAATAAACTTATAACACCAGGTTTTATTGATTGTCATACACATCTTATTTTTGCAGGAAATAGAGCAGATGAGTTTCAAAGAAGAGCTTTAGGAGAGAGTTATGAATCTATTCTTCAAAATGGAGGAGGAATTCATCATACTGTTTCAGCAACAAGGGCTGCAACATTTGGAGAGCTTTTAAAACTGGCACAAATTAGAATGAAAAAATCGCTTCGTTATGGTGTTACAACTTGTGAAATTAAATCTGGTTATGGATTAGATGAAGAGAGTGAATTAAAAATATTAGAGGTTGCTAAGATTTTAAAAAAACATCTAAAACAAAGAGTTGAAAGAACATATTTAGGAGCTCATGTAGTTCCAAAAGAGTTTAAAGAGAATCGAAATAAGTATATTGATTTAATCTGCAATAAAATGATTCCTTTTATAAAGGAGAATGATTTAGCTGAATCGGTTGATGTTTTTATTGAGCCAACAGCATTCTCTATTGATGAGGCTGAAACAATTATTAAAACTGCTCAAAATTATCAATTGAAAACAAAATTACATACAGAACAACTAACTCATACTGGTGGAACTCAATTGGGAGTAAAATACAACTCATTAAGTGTAGATCATCTTGAGGAGATAACAAGAGATGATATTGAGTTATTATCAAAAAGTAATACAGTTGCTGTTCTTTTACCAATAGCAACCCTTTTTGCAAATAAAAATAATTTTATTGATGCAAGAGAGATGTTAACTTCTGGGGTAAGAGTTGCAATCTCTACAGATTTTAATCCAGGTTCAGCCCATTCTCAAAATATTCCACTATTACTATCATTGGCAGTTTTAAAAAATAGATTAACACCATTGGAGGCTTTGAAGGGGATAACTTTAAATGCAGCATATGCTCTTGGCTTAAATAAAGAGTTAGGCTCCTTAGAAAAAGGAAAAAAAGCAGATATTTTAATTCATAATATATCTGATTATAAAATGATTCCATACTCAATGGGGGATTCAACTATTGAGCAGGTTTTTATTGATGGTGAAAAGATATGTTTAAAATAAAATTTGAGTAAAAAAAAAGAGAGGTAAAAACCTCTCTTTTTTCTGGTGCGAAAAGGGGGACTTGAACCCCCAAACCTCTCGGCGCTGGATTCTAAGTCCAGTGTGTTTGCCAATTTCACCATTCTCGCAAACTAGGACTAAAAAATGGGGTGGAAGACGGGATTTGAACCCGCGACCACAGGAGCCACAATCCTGTGCTCTGCCAACTGAGCTACTCCCACCAGACAACCGAATACTAACAAAAAAATATATAATTGTCAATATATTTTTTGTATTCTATACAAAAAACTTATAATTCATGAGCCATCACATCCATTGGAGAACGAAAATATTGGAAAGGTGAATAGAATAAAAAATTTGTAACTCTACTAGTATAAAGACAGGCAAAATCCTCCATTTGGTCTGCAAATTTTGTTTTTTCTCTATTCTCTTTAAAAATCATTCCCCAATATCTATTATACTGTTTTTCAAATGTATTTTTAAGAATATGATACTCTCTTAAAACCTCTTTTAGAAGAGATGTTATTTTTTTTATTTTCTCTTCACTTTTATCAATTAAATCAATAAAAACTTTTTTCTCAAGGGATGATATTATTCTTGTTGTAGAGTTCATTGTTTTTGTAAGTGATTCTGATATCATTTTTTGATAGTTTAGTTCAGAGTCAAGAAGATTCATTTTTAAATCATACATCTTCATTGAATCATAAACATCTCTATTTTTCTCATTTATCTGAATCTCTTTCTCCAAATCCTCAATAATAAGGCAAGTTCTCCACATTGATGTTTTTTTTACTTTTAAAATATCACCATAAATATGATCTCCAATATAAAGAATTCTTTCCCCTTTTAAACCAGTAAACTCCTCTAAAAACTCTATATTTCCTCCCTCAAATATTTTAGTTTCAAAATCTATAGAGTCTATATGTTCACCCTGTTCATTTAGTTTTATTGCTGGTGGTTGGTTAGAGAAAAAAGAGGGTTTTTTAGAACCAACAATAATAAGAGAGAAGTAGTCTTGCCAAGAGTTATATTCAGGTAAAGCATCAGTTAATAGATAACTCATAACTGCATTCGTATAGTCATAGTATGAGTTTGTAAGAAGAAATAGTTTTTTACCAGAGTTTATAAAATTGTGAAGAGTTAATGGTAAATCAATATCTTTTACAATGTATTTGGAGATATTTTTTTTTATAATCTCTTTTAATGTTCCATCTCTATGAATCATATCTGTTGAGTTTCTGATTTTTTCATAAAGCTCTTTAAAAGTTGTATAGAAACTATTTTCTGGATATTTATCTATTATTTGGGCAAATAGACAGGTTTCAGGCAAAGAGAAGAGAGTATCAATTCTAACAAAATCATTATAAAGATCTAAAGGAGTGTTTTTACTTCTATATATTGTTAATATCTCATCTTCTGAAAGTTGTTTTAAGCCATGAAAACCCTTTGCAACAAAATTATATCTATCTATTTTAATTAGATTACCTGTTTTTAAATCAAGAGATAATCCAAGTATAATAAAATCTGGAATATATTGAAAATCTAAAATCTCTTTTGGAAAACTATATTCAGCCACTAATCTCTCTTTTACTAATTGGTATTCTAAATCCTCAGTCTCTTTTTTCATGTAGGGTGCTAAAGTATAGTCCATATCAAAACCAATCATTTTGATTTTTTTCATTTTTAAATTTCTATTAACAAAAACTTTTCTTGCATTATTTTGAATATGAACCTCTAGTTGCTCTGTTAATTCAGGAAAAAGATTAGAGTAGATATCTTTCATAAAACCTCCAAGATTGACTAAACATTTTTTTAATATTATTCATCAAAAAAATAGATTTTACAATAAATATATTTAAAATGCTATAATATTTGATTCTTATTGAAATATAGAGTAGAAGTTTTAATTTATTTTAATATTTTTTTACAATATTTAGAATAATATTGTTATTTTTGTGTTTAAACCAAAAATATCTAAATCATCTATATCATCACAATTTACATATGATAAAGCTAAATCTATTTTTGTATTTTCAGTTATTTTTGTTGAGTAAACTCCCTCTAATTTAGTAAAAGATATAGATTTTGAATAGCCTTCATTTGAAATTTTTAGTTTATGAAATATAAAACCTGCTTTTATTGAGGTTGATTCATCTAATAGTTTTCCCAAATAACCAGAGAATGTTGTTTGAGATATCTCAGGATATAGTGTTTCAGTATACTCCTCCTCTTCCCATTCATCATATCTAGTATCACCTGTTTTTTTCTCATTTCTATGATATCCAAAGATAAAATCTGCAAAAAGCTCATTTTGTTCAAAAAGTAGAATAAAATTAGCACCATAATCAACTGTTGGGCTATTCTCATCTAAATCTCTAGTATCACCATTATCATATTCTAACTCATTATAGATTTTTTTTGATAAAAATGGATTAATTATTAAAGATAGATTTGGTGTAAGTGTTATTTTGTAATCTAATGAGATTGTTGTTGTTCCACCTTTTACCCATGCATAATCATCAGAATCATCATCCAAATATAGGGCTAAAAGAGGAGAGGAAACAGATATATTTAAAACATCTGAAATACCAAATGTGAAATTTAGACCATTAGAGTCTGTTTGAAAACGACCAAGTTTAGGACCAATATCAATTCTTTCTTCAACAGGGAAAAAATCACTACTTAAAAGAGATAACTCTGTAACTCCTTCATCATCATTAGACAGATGAGTTATTCCGAAATTTAGAGCAAGCTGAGCTCTACCTTCACCAACATCATAACGATTATTGTTTCCAAGAAGAGAAATGGTTAATAATAAAAAAAACATAAAAAAATTTTTCATAAATACTCCAAATAAAAAAAACTCCTCTTTATTAACATATTCTTTTCCAAAAATTAACTTTAAATACTACAACTATTACAAAATTTTAATTATAAAAAATTAATTTAAAATTTTTTTTTAAAAATAGGTAGTTAGATAGGTAATTTTTTTTGATTATTGTTTTAAAATATTTAAAAATTAAATTATTTTGATATATAGTA
>JAFGXH010000236.1 GCA_016936735.1 bacterium | reverse complement strand
TTATAATATTGTCAATTTTTTGGCAATATTATAAAGAAATTACTTGATTATATTATTAAAACAACTCATTATTTTAATAATAGTATATACAAAACAAAACACCATTATATTATATTTCGAAATAAACAAAAAAAAATTAATCTGTAAGAGAAAAAATATAAATTGTTATAACTTTCATGTAAAAAAATCACAAAACTTACAAAATAAATTTGATTTTAAAGCTCTATTATGCTAGAATCGAGCGTTAGATATGTTAGAGGAATCCATGCGTTGTTTCAAATGTGGAGCTGAAGTTTCAGATAACCTTGAAAAATGTTCTGTTTGTGGGCAGAGTTTTCGTAATAAAAAAGATGTTTCTAAAAATCTATACTCAAAAATACAGGAGTTATCTAAACATAATGCAATAAAAGAGTTTCCACTTGGTATCTCAATTGGGGATATTTTATCTGAACAATATTCAATAACAGATTTTGTTGGAGAGAGTGTAATTTTTTATACTTTTACAGCTGTAGATCGTTATAATAAGCAAAAAGTCTCTATTGATTTTTTAAAGCCATCCATTGTTGAAAATGATTCTGAGTATTCCCGCTTTGTAAATGCTTTGAGAGAGGAAAAGTTTAGGCAACATGAAAATTTAGCTCTTATTTATGATTATGGAAGGTATAAAAACATACCATTTATTGTTTCTGAATATCTTGATGGAGTATCTTTAAGCAAAATTATTCAAATGAAACAGAATTCTAATGAAAATTTCTCTCTTGATGAGGTAGAACCAATTATTGCTCAAATTACAGATGCACTTCAAGAGATACATGAAGATAGTCTTAATGGATACCTTATTCCTGAAAATATTATAATATTATCTGATGTTTTGAAAATAAAAAACTATTTTTGGTTTAGATGTTTTAGAAGTGAGGCTGTTTTAAGATATTTTACATCTGAATCCAATTCATTCTATTTTCTTGCACCAGAATTGAGAGGTGGTTCGCAAAAACTTACTAATGCAACAGATTTATACTCATTAGGTGTTCTTGTTTCTTCATTATTAACAGGGAAGATTCACAAAGGTGTTCCATATACTCTTACAGAGTATAACTCATCTTTACAAGATGAGTTAGATTCAATATTTTTTAAACTTACAAATAAAAATTCAAACAAAAGATATCAAAATATAGATGAATTTTTAATCGATTTTGATGCTTTATTTGAAATTCCAATGATTGAGGATGATAAAACAAGAGTTGTTAATACAAATGAACTAGTTTTTGATGATGGTGAAAGTTATGAGTTTGAGGATGAGTTAGAGACATCTCTTGTTGAAAGAAAAAAAAGAGAGGAGGCAAAATTAATTAATAGTTTTGAAAGCACAAATAATCTTTCTGAACAACAGATTAATAGTAATCAAGAAAAATTGACAAATATAAAAAAAGTCTTAAAACCTGAGGAAAAAGATAACTCAATCATAAAAGAGTTTTTTGATAAAAAAACAGAAAATAGTTTAGAATCTGAAAACTCTTCTGATAAAAAATTATACAATCCTCTTTCAAAACAGGAGGAGCCAAATACTGATGAGATAGAGACTGCAATGGTTCAACCTCAACCAGAAAAAGAGAATCTTCTTCCAGAAAAAAAAGAGGAGGAGAAAAATATTCCTCCAAAAATTGAACGAGTGGATGTTAATAAAAATACATCTCCTGATGCTCAAAATCCATTCTATCGACCAGATCAATTTGCATCTGAACAAGCAAACTACTCTTCAAGTTTTATTTACAAACAACAACAAATGGCAAATGGAAACCCAGAATACAGTAATAATATGTATCAACAACCAGTTAGCATGTATCAACCAATGCCATATCCTCCATACCAACAAAAAAGTGATAGCTCTAAAAATCTATTAATTATTATTGGTTTTATTATTTTAACAGTTGCACTTGCAACAAGTATAATAATAATTTTCATTAACAATAACAAAGAGAATCAAATTAATCCATATATTACAAATAAAATAAATGCTGAGCAGAATCTTAAAGAGTTTCAGAAAGAGCGTGAAGAGTTAGAGAAGCAAAGAAAAGAGCTTGATGAATTAAAAAAACAGTTGATAACTCAAAAAAGTAATGCAGAGGTGATGGAGTTTGATGGTAGTGAAACAGAAAAACAGGAGATGATAAAAAAAGAGGAGGCTAAACTTGCTCAACTAAAAGAGAAAGAGGTTGAATTAGAGAAAAAACGAAAAGAGGTTGAACAAAAGGCTGCTGAAGAATTAAAGAAAAAAGAGATTGCTGAAAAAGAGATTAAAGAGAAAAATCTATCTGCTCAACTAAAAAAAGAGGAGGATAAAAGGGCTCTTGAAACATCTAAAAAAACTACTGTTGCTAAAAATGAGACAAAGAAAGATACAACTTCAAAAATAGTTTCTCCTAAAGAGGAGAAAAAAGAGGATATTAAAATAGCCTCTTCAACACAAAATTCAAAAAAAGATAATTCTAAAAGAGATATGGATGCAGAGGCCGATGCTCTTTTAGCAATGGTATCTAAAGAGATTGATAAAAAAGATTCAACTGATATAAAAACAGACACTAAAAAAGAGGAAAAAATTGCTCCAAATCCAGATGGAAACTGTCCATCTGATATGGTGAAAATAAAAGAGGGAGTATTTCCTTATGGAACACCTGCAAATGATCCTTTTAAAAGTGCTCTTGAACCAGCTTTGAAATCAATCTCAATTGGAACATATTGTATTGATAGATATGAGTCATCTGTATCTGTTAACTATAAACAGGCAGAAGCAAATTGCAATAAAAAAGGAAAAAGAATATGTACATCTCAAGAGTGGGAGAAGGCTTGTAAAGGGCCAGCTGGGAAAAAATATCCTTATGGAGATAGTTTTGATCCAGAGAGATGTAATACTGCTGATGCAAATGGTGAGAGTAGAACTGCTACTGGAACAGGAAAATTTAAAAAATGTCGCTCCCCATATGGTATTTTTGATATGAGTGGAAACTATGCAGAGTGGGTTAGTGGTGGAGATGGTTCAACTCAATTTGTAAAAGGTGGTTCCTTTTCAAGTGAAGATTATGATGCTCGCTGTGCAAGTGTAAAAAAGAGAAATGTAACAAGCAAAGATTCAACAACTGGTTATCGTTGTTGCAAAGATCCTGAGTAGATATTTGAAATAGATAAAAATCTATTTTTTTGAATTTTAAAATATTTTTATGAATATTTATAGGTGACAATCGTCACAATAATAATAATGTTTTTTAGGAGAGGTTTTTATGAGAAACTTACTTATATTATTCTCTATTCTTTTAGGGACAGTCTATATTTTTGGTGATAGTGTTTTAATTTTAAAATCAAAATCATTGAGTACCTATGATAGTCTTGTTATTGGATTCTCAATTGATAATAAATCAAAAACAACAGTTATCTCTCTTGATGATATAGGTGTTTCTGATGATTCAGTTTTAGAAAGAATAAAAAATGAGTTTTCACTTGTTTTTGCTATTGGAGATCAAGCTCTAAAAGTTGCATCTTCACAAAAGGAAAAACCTGTTATTTTTTCGATGGTTCTAAATCCTGATCGTTATGCAATAGATCCAACGCAAATAACAGGAATAAGAATGAATCTTTCTATTAAGACTCAATTAGGTGTTATTTCAGCCCTTTTTTCACCAATAAAAAATATTGGTGTTGTTTCAAGTGGAGATGATACTGAGAGTCAAATAAAAGAGAGTCAACAAATTGCAACACTTTTTGGACTAAATTTAGTTCCAATTAAAGTAGATAATCCATCAAATCTTCTTAAGGCACTTGAGGAGTCCTCTTCAAAAGTTGAGATTATTTGGATGTTTCCAGATCGAACAATTCTTAATCCACAGGGATTTAATACTTTAAATCAATTTGTTGTTCAAAATAAAAAACCACTTTACGTTTTATCATCAGGATTGGTTGAAAAGGGTGGTTTATTCTCTTTATCACCAGATTATCTATCTGTTGGTAAACAGGCTGCAAGAATATCTGAAAAAATAATCTACTCAAAAGTTCCTGTTAAATTTATCCCTATTTCAGACCCAGATATTTTTCACCTTACATTTAATTACTCTGTTGCAAAAAAAATCAATATTATAAATGAGTTTGCTGTTAAACTTCTTAATTTCGCTGCATCAAAAGGTTTTACAATAAATGCAGTAAAATAGCACATTAATTATTACTACTCATAAAAATAGAAACTATTTTCACCAAAGTAATTTTAAAAATCCTTTTAAATAGAGATTAATAGAGCTATTTTATTTATAAAAAATAGAACTAATTTTAAATCTATTATCTCATTGCAAATCTGTTTGGATTTGGATATAATAACTATTATTTTACTTGGAGATGTTATGAAAAAGTTTGGTGGAATTCTTGCAATTATTATTGGTGTTGTTGTTTTAATTATGTCTGCTGTTGTTTTACTTTTTGGTGGAGCTGCATCTGCTGCAAGTGGAGCAGAGGGATTAACTCCTGAACAGGTTAAAGCAGCAAAAGATGCTGCAAGTGCTGCAACAATGTATGGTTTAATTGCAACAATTGGTTCAATTGCCTCTTTAGTGCTTGGTATAATGTCACTATCTGCTAAGAAAAAATTGATTGGTATTTTGTTAATTGTTATATCAGCAGCAACTCTTTTTACAAACTATGTATTAGCTGTTTCTGTTATTGCAGGGATTTTTGTTGTGATTGGAACAAAAACAGAACCAACACCTCAAAAATAGTATAAAGTCTATTTTGGTTAAAAAAAGCGGAGTTTATCTCCGCTTTTTTTATTTAAATTTTATTAAAATTAAAGATTTTTTTGAAAATTTTAATAAACAAAAATTAAAACTATTGTTTATTAAAATAAAAAACCTTGATTTTTATGCCCTTTTCTTGTAATATTCTTTCTCTGTTATGCTTTGAGGAGTATTTTATGTTAAACTTTTTAAAAAAAGGTGCAGGTACATTTCTTTTGGGTGCAATAGCTTTTGTTTTTGTTGTGAGTTTTGGCCCAGGTTCCAATGGATGTCAAACAACAGCACCAGGAGAGGGACCTACTTATGCAATTAAAGTTGGAGATGATGAGATAAGTGAAGGGTTATACCAAGAGAATTATAGAAGGAATAAACTCTATTATTCAAGTTTGAGAATGAATGTAAGTGAAAATGATATTGTAGAGCTGACTGTTGCTCAACTTAAAAATGAGTATGTTCTTTTAAAAGAGGCTGAAAAGATAGGTCTTAAAATATCAGAAAAAGAGCGTAATGAGTATATAAAAGCTCAACCTGAGTTTCAAATTGAGGGACAATTTGATTTTCAAAGATATAAAGAGATTTTAACAAACTATTATGGAACAACTCCTGTTTTATATGAGGAGTCTGTAAATAGAAATCTTATGATTCTAAAAATGAGAAATATTCTTACATCTTCAATATCTATCTCTGAGAATGAACTTTGGAAAAACTATGAAGAGTCTCAAAAAAGTGTGGTTTTATCATATATTAAATTTAACCCAACTGTTGAGAAAAAAGATGTTGTTGTAACAGAGGCAGAGATTCAAGAGTATCTTAAATCTAATGAGGCATCTGTCAAAGAGTTATATGAAAAAAGCAAAAATAGTTATAAACATGCAGAAGAGGTTAAAGCTAGCCATATTCTTGTAAGTGTAACTAAAGATAAAGATGATGCAAAAGCAAAATCTGAAATTGAGGGCTATTTAAAACAGATTAAAGATGGTGCATCTTTTGAAGAGATTGCAAAAAACCATTCAGATTGCCCAAGTAAAAGCAAAGGTGGTGATTTAGGATATTTCACAAAAGATAGAATGGTTAAACCATTCTCTGATGCTGCTTTTGCTTTAAAAGTTGGTGATATCTCAGAGCCAGTTAAAACTCAATTTGGATATCATATTATTAAAGCTGTAGACCATAAACAGCCTTATGAAGAGTCTTTTGATGATGTAAAAGTTAAAATTACAACAGATTTAATAAAAGATAAAAAATATGCAGACTCTTTAATAGCTTTAAAAGCGGAGGCTCAAAAAATCTATGATAATGGAAAAGATTTAGAATCAATTCTTAAAGGTAACCCAAATTTAAAAGTTGAAGATTCATCTAAAATATCTCAAAAAAGTAGTTATGTTAATGGTTTAGGTACTCAGAAAGATATGATTAAAGATGCTTTTTCAACAAAACAGGGTGGACTTTTACCTCAAATCTACTCAATAACAGATGGTTTTGTTATTGCATCTGTAAAAGAGCTTGTTCAAGCCGATAAAGCAGAGTTTGATAAAATCAAACAACAGCTTAAAGATACAACAGTTGATTCAGAGAAGAATAGCTATCTTGATGCTTGGTTAGGTCAAAAAATGAGCTCTTTAAAATTTGATGTAAATCCACGTTTCGAAGTTGAAACTGTTGCTAAAAACTGATTTTTAGGTAAGATTATGAGTGTTGATTTGAACCAAATAAAAGTTGAACTTGTTGAAGCACTTGAAAATGCTGAAAACCTCAGAGCCCTTGATGAGATAAGAGTTGCTTTTAGAGGACAAAAAGGGAAAATAACTCTTTTATCAAAGTCTATAAAAGATGTTGCTCCAGAAAATAGAGCCTCTTTTGGGAAAGATATAAATGAGTTAAAAGATTTAGCCGATTCTCTTATTGAAAAAAGAAAAACTGAGCTTTTTGAAAAAGAGGTTGAGCAACAACTAGAGAGTGAATGGATTGATGTTACAATATCTAAAAAAGACCAAAAAGGACATCTTCATCCACTTACTCAAATTCAGAATAGAATTGAGGATATTTTTACATCAATGGGGTTTATTGTTCTTGATGGACCAGAAACAGAGAGTGAATATAATAACTTTGAGGCTCTTAATATCCCAAAAGATCATCCAGCAAGAGATATGCAGGATACTTTTTGGACAACAGATGGAAATCTTTTAAGAACTCATACATCTTGCATTCAAGTTAGAGGTATGAAAAAACTCAAACCACCATTCAAAGTTATTGCTCCAGGAAGAGTTTTTCGTTATGAGGCAATAGATGCCTCTCATGAAAACACTTTCTATCAAGTTGAGGGAATGGTTGTTGATAAAGAGATATCTGTTGCTAATCTTATATCTTCAATGAGAACTCTTTTAAGAGAGGTTTTTGAAAAAGATGTTAAAGTTCGTTTAAGACCAGGATATTTCCCATTTGTTGAACCAGGTTTTGAACTTGATATATCATGTTTGATTTGTGGTGGCTCTGGATGCTCTGTTTGTAAACAGTCTGGATGGGTTGAACTATTACCTTGTGGATTAGTTCATCCAAATGTTCTAAAAGCTGGTGGTATAGACCCAAATGAGTACTCTGGATTTGCTTTTGGTCTTGGTTTAAATAGACTTGTAATGATGAAATATGGAATTAATGATATTCGTCATTTCCAATCAGGTGATCTTCGTTTCGTAAGACAGTTCTAATCTCAATATCTTTCAAATAATAATAGCTTTTTATATTCTGTGGGTTAAAACCCACAGTTCCTTACGCTACCTTTATGATTCCTAATAGAAAAAAAACTCTAACTAATAGACATGAATTCAAGATTTTATGATTATTAAGAAAAATCTGTAAGGAACAAAAATTTTTGTTCCATACAATAAAAGAAAAATCAGATGAAAAACTTTAGATTACAAAAAAAAACTATATAAAATTCATTTTATATTTGAAAAAATATAAAAATTTATTAGAATGAGTTATTTTATGATTATAATGATTAATTATAGCATTAATTAAAATCATTAAACATCATTTTACTTTTATATAATTATTTTTTGGAGTGTTTATGAAACTATTCTATCTAATTTTTATGCTTACTGTTTTGGTTTTTATATCTTGTAATGACTCTCTTGATACTAAAAAAATTAAATGCTTTGAGGATTCAGATTGCCCAACTAATTACAACTGTGTTTTAGATGAAAGTAATCAGAGTTATTGTAATGAAAATGCCTGTAAAGATGTTGTTTGTGGCAATAATGGCTCTTGTAAAGTTGAAAATAGAGTTGTTGTTTGTGATTGTTCTGATGGATATCAACAGGATGTTTCATCTTTGAAATGTGTTGATAAAGATGAGTGTGAATTAGAAACAGATAACTGCAATGATAATGCAAATTGTATTAACTCTGATGGCTCTTTTAGTTGTGAGTGTAAATCTGGATATTCTGGTGATGGTATTGAAAGTTGTTCTGATATTAATGAGTGTGAGTTAGAGTCTGATAATTGCAATGATAATGCAGTTTGTATAAATACAGAGGGTTCTTTTAGTTGTGAATGCCCATCTGGATACTCTGGTGATGGTGTTGAAAGTTGTTTAGATGTCAATGAGTGTGAGTTAGAGTCTGATAACTGCGATGATAATGCAGTTTGTCTAAATACAGATGGCTCTTTTATCTGTATTAATTCAGGAAGTTGCACAGAAACAACAGATAACTGCCAGACTGGTTTTGAGTGTAAAAATGTAAATGGTATCTATGGTTGCATTGATTTAAATGAGTGTGAATTAGAAACAGATAACTGCGATGATAATGCAGTTTGTCTAAATACAGATGGCTCTTTTATCTGTGTTAATTCAGGAAGCTGCACAGAAACAGCAGATAACTGCCAGAGTGGTTTTGAGTGTAAAAATGTAAATGGTACTTATAGTTGCGTAGATATAAATGAGTGTTTAAGTAGCAATGTAAATTGTGAAGAGGGCTTTGCTTGTGTTAACTCTGAGGGTACTTATAGCTGTGTTGATATAGATGAGTGTGAGCTAGATACTGATGGATGTTCTCAAACATGTATAAATACAGATGGTTCTTATAATTGTAGTTGTAATAATGGTTATCTATTAGGTGATGATGGAAAAATCTGCGTAGATATAAATGAGTGTTTAAATGGAACAGTAAATTG
The DNA here is from genome assembly GCA_016936735.1 of bacterium. Lineage (GTDB taxonomy): Bacteria > UBP6 > JAFGXH01 > JAFGXH01 > JAFGXH01 > JAFGXH01. The sequence continues at coordinate 5,396 of JAFGXH010000236.1, read as the reverse complement.
TGGAGTAGGGTATCAATGTAATAATATTCCAGGTACTTATAACTGTGTTGATATAGATGAGTGTGAAGTTGGAGCTGATAACTGTAATGTTAATGCTACTTGTACAAATACAGATGGCTCTTTTAACTGTGAATGTAATAGTGGATACTCTGGAGATGGTGTTAATTGTATTTTAAATCCATTTGTAACCCTTTGGAATTCAAGCTATTATGGTACATCGAATTCAAAACAGATTCAAATTTCAACAAATCCAAACTATATATATAACTATAGTATAGATTGTAATTATGATGGAAGCAATTTTAATCCAACAGAAACAAATGTTACAACTAATTACACCTGTAATTATACTTCAGAAGGAGAGTATCGTATTGCAATAGTTGGAGATTTTCCATCTATTTATTTTAATAATCAAGATGATAAAAATAAAATTGTTGCAGTTGAAAATTGGGGCTCTATTCAGTGGGAATCAATGAATCTCTCTTTTGCTGGATGTCAAAATCTTCATATTACAGCAACAGATAGACCAGATTTATCAAGAGTTACTGATATGAGTTATATGTTTTATGATGCAATAGCTCTTAATGAATCATTAAATAGTTGGAATGTCTCAAATGTTACTAATATGAGTTTTATGTTTCAGAATGCAAGCACTTTTAATCAACCACTAAATGGTTGGAATATAAGTAATGTTACAAATATGAGTAGTATGTTTTATAATGCCTCATCTTTTAGTCAATCACTAAGTAATTGGAATGTATCTAATGTTACTAATATGAATTGTATGTTTTTTGGAGCAAGCTCTTTTAATGGTAATATATCTAATTGGAGTGTTTCAAGAGTTACAGATATGGGATATATGTTTAATGGAGCTTCATCTTTTAATGGAGATATAAGCTCTTGGAATGTAAGCAATGTTACTAATATGCAGTGGATGTTTCAGAGTGCAACTGTTTTTAATCAACCACTAAATAGTTGGAATGTTTCAAAAGTTATTAATATGAGCTATATGTTTCAGAATGCAACTGCTTTTAATCAACCACTAAATGGTTGGAATGTTTCAAGAGTTACTAATATGAGCTATATATTTCAGAATGCAACTGCTTTTAATCAACCACTAAATGATTGGAATGTTTCAAATGTTACTAATATGAGTTGGATGTTTTCTGGTGCAACATCTTTTAATCAGAATTTAAACTCTTGGAGGGTTTCAAATGTTACAAATATGAAGGCTATGTTCCAAACTTCTGTCTTTAATGGAGATATATCTAGTTGGGATGTTTCAAAAGTTACAGATATGAGCTTTATGTTTAAGAATAATGGAGCTTTTGCAGGAGATTTATCTGAATGGGATGTTTCAAATGTTACAACTATGGAGTCTATGTTTTATGAAACAGATCTGTTTAATAGTGATATATCTGGTTGGGATGTCTCAAATGTAACAGATATGACTAATATGTTTTATTGGGAAACCACTTTTAATCAAGATTTGTCAAGTTGGGATGTAGATCAAGTTACAAATTGTCGTAATGTTTATTATAATACTGCTGCTTGGAGTAGTCCTAAGCCTAATTTTACAAGTTGTAATCCAAATTAGTAGCAGTGCATTAAAACCCACTGTTCATTTATGATTTTTTAGTGATGTTGAGACAGCATATATGCTACCTTTACGATTCCTCACTGATGATCTATCGCTCCTCATAGATGATCTATCGCTCCTACCAGATGATCTATCACTCCTACCAGATGTTGAGGTAGCATATATGCTACCTTTACGATTCCTCACTGATGATCTATTGCTCCTACCAGATGATTTATCATTCCTACCAGATGATCTGACACTCCTACTAGATGATCTATCACTCCTACCAGATGATTTATCATTCCTAACTGATGATCCATCGCTCCTACCAGAAAAAAAACGTTCCTACCAGAAAAAAAACGTTCCTCATAGAAAAAAAAGCATTTTTTTTATGATTTTTAAGAAAAATCTGTACGAAACAAAAATTTTTGTTCCCAACAATAAAAGAAATAGCAGATAAATAACTTTCGATTACAAAAAGATAATATAAAATATCAATTTTAATAAAGATTTTTATCAAGTATTAACTATTTTTTTCCGATAATTAATATATTCTATGTTGTAAGAGGTTAAAATGAGATCTATTTTGTTTATATTTTTATCTATTCTATTTTTATTTGTAAGTTGTGATGATTCTAAAACCTCTTTAAAATGCGAGAATGGATTTGAAGTGGTTAATGATGCTTGTGTTGATACAGATGAGTGCTCTTTAAAAACAGATAACTGCCTTGAAGTGGCAACTTGTGTAAATTCTGAAGGCTCTTTTAGTTGTGAATGTCCTTCTGGGTTTTCTGGAGATGGTGTTACTAATTGCTCTGATATTAATGAGTGCGAATTAGAGACAGATAACTGTGAAGCTGGCTTTAATTGTGTTAATTTAGAGGGCTCTTTTAGTTGTGAAGATATAAATGAGTGTGAATTAAATACAGATAATTGCGAAGTTGGTTTTAGCTGTGTTAATTCAGAGGGCTCTTTCACTTGTGTTGATATTGATGAGTGCGATTTAGAGGCAGATAACTGTTCAGGTGATGCTATTTGTGTAAACTCTGAAGGCTCTTTTCGCTGTATTAATCTTGGTGAGTGTAGTGAAACAATTAATAATTGTGATTCTGGATTTGAATGTGTTAATAATGGAGGTGATTATAATTGTGAAGATATTAATGAGTGTGATTTAGAGATTGATGATTGTGAATTAGGTTTTGAGTGTATTAATATAGATGGTTCTTTCTTTTGTGAAGATATAAATGAGTGTGAATTAGAAACAGATAATTGTAATGTTAATGCAATTTGTATCAATACTGAAGGCTCTTTTAGTTGTGAATGTTTAGATTATTTTAATGGTAATGGAGTAACTTGTAGTTACAACCCATTTATAACAACTTGGAAAACAGATAATGAAGGTGATTCATCATCTACTCAAATTACAATTCCAACTAATCAAAATTACACATATAATTATCATATTGATTGTGATAATGATGGTATTTTTGAGGCTTTTAATGTAACCACAAACTATACTTGTAATTATGATGTTACAGGAACATATCAAGTTGCAATAGTTGGAGATTTTCCTGCAATATATTTTAATAATACTGGAGATAAAAATAAAATATTATCTATTGATAATTGGGGTTCTATTCATTGGTTAAGTATGAATAGTGCATTTTATGGATGCTCAAATCTAACTTTAACAGCAACAGATTCTCCTGATTTATCAGAGGTTACAGATATGAGCTATATGTTTTCTTATGCAAACTCTTTTGATGGTGATTTAAGTGGTTGGGATGTATCTAATATTACAAATATGAAGAATATGTTTATGGGTGCAATACTATTTAATGGAGATATATCAAATTGGGATGTCTCTAATGTTACTGATATGTATGCAATGTTTGCAAGTGCAAATGTTTTTAATAGAGATATATCCTCTTGGAATACCTCTAATGTTACAAATATGGCTCATATGTTTGAAGATGCAACACTATTTAATAGAGATTTATCCAATTGGGATGTTTCAAATGTTACTGATATGTTCTCTACATTTCGTCTTGCAAGAGCTTTTAATGGAGATATATCCTCTTGGGATACCTCTAATGTTATAGATATGAAATGGATGTTTCAGGGAGCAAGCTTATTTAATGGGGATTTATCCTCTTGGAATACATCTAATGTTACTAATATGAGTGCTATGTTTTATCAAGCAAGCTCTTTTAATAGTGATTTAAGCTCTTGGAATATGTCTAATGTTACAAATATGAATCTAATGTTTAATGAAGCAAGCTCTTTTAATCAAGATTTAAGCGGTTGGGATGTAGATCAGGTAATAACTTGTACATCTGTTTATTTAGAAACTCTATCTTGGACTCTTCCTAAACCTAATTTTACAAATTGTAATCCATAATAATCTCTTTTTAATAAAAATAAAAAAATATTTTATAAAACAGACACTTCATCTCTGGCAGTGCATTAAAACAGACTGTTCATTTATATATCTCTTCTCTTTCCTTAAAGAAAAAAAACTGCTAATCTGTATGGAACAAAAATTTTTGTTCCCAACAAAAAAATATGAATAATAGATGAAAAACTTTAGATTATTGAAAAATAAAAAAGAATTAATAGTCCTGAAATAATCCTCCAGCAACCCAATCATTTTCTCCAGATGCTGCTCTATTATATCCACCACTAACAGATGAAAACTCACCTGGAGAAACATTAAAGAACCCACCACTAATAGATGAATACTTACCTGAAGAAATATTAAAGACCCCACCACTAATGGAGGAAGATATCCCAATTGTTGTATTATTTGAACCACCAATTACAGATGAATAATTTCCAATTATACCATTATAACATCCAAAAACAGCTCCACCAAAACTTGAGTAGTTATGATAATTTCCAACAACAATATTATGACTTCCTGTTTTATTTGAATCAGAATTTCTTGCCTCATTATAACCAACAATTAGGTTCCCTTTTCCATTTACTGCACCATCTGTTGAACCTGAACCACTTACAACTTGAAGATTTACTCCTGTAAATCTTACTGTTGGATATCCATTAACTGTTTCTAATGTCATAGATGCTGTTTTTGCCTCTAAATTGGTTGCTCTTGTTTGAAGAGATGTTATATTTGTTGTATTATTTGTTATTGCATCTGCTTGAGCAGTTGTTATTGTTGTTGGTTTATTAACTAAATCATTATAACTTCCTGTTGTTGCAACTGAACTAAATGTTGGTAGGTTTAATATATTTTGATAATAAACAGTTATAGGTGAAACAACTTGATAGTCATTAAATGCACCTTGACTTTGACCTCCTGCAATTGTTGTCCAAGTTGTTGAACTATGAGTAATATTAGATTGACCACCAATAATTGCAGAACTATTTCCTTGAGCATTATTAAATTGACCACCAATAACAGCTGCATCCCATCCACTTGCAGTATTTGTGTTTCCACCAGCTATTGATGAGTATTTACCACTTGCAACACCAACTCTACCACCACTTATTGATGAGTATTCTCCTGATATTGTATTCATCTCTCCAACAACTAATCCACCAAAACTTGAGTAGTTGTGTTTTGTTCCAACAACAATATTATGGCTTCCTGTTTTATCTGAGTAGTTTGGATTTAATTCATTGTATCCAACAATTAGGTTTCCTTTTCCATTAACTATTCCATCTGTTAAACCAGAACCACTTACAACTTGAAGATTAACACCTGTAAATCTTACTGTTGGTTGTCCATTAACTGTTTCTAGTGTCATAGATGCTGTTTTTGTCTCTAAGTTAGTTGTTCTTGTAAGATTAT
>JAFGXH010000235.1 GCA_016936735.1 bacterium | reverse complement strand
ATAGTAATAAAACAGATCAAAAGGGGGCTTTTACAAACTCTAAGAAAAATAGTAATTTTAATGCTAAAAGCAGTAATTCAACCTCTAATAGTAGTAAAAAAACAGTATCTCCAAAAGATGTTATCTCTTTAGATGATGATTTCGGTAGATATTAAAAAAAACAAGAAATCAATTATAGTCAATATCTTTATGGGTCCCTCTAAAAAACACTTTTATAGGAACAGAGCCAAAGGGATATCGTTTTCTAAGATGATTTATTAAAAATCTTGTATAAGATGTTTGAACTAAATCTGGGTGATTTACTGTTATCATAAATGTTGGTGGATTTGTTGCAACTTGGCTAATATATTTGAATTTAACCATTCTTCCACCAGCAGATGGATGTGGATGTCCATTAATAACCTCTAACATAAAACGATTTAACTCTGATGTTGTAACTCGAAAACCCATCTGTTCTCTAAGTTTCTGGATCTCTTCAAAAACTTTAAAAACTCTTTGCCCTGTTTTTGCAGATGTAAATAAAACTTGAGGATCTTTTATCTCTCTAAGCTCATAATTTAAATCTTCAAGATATTTTTTATGGGTTTTAGAATCTTTTTCAATTAAATCCCATTTATTTACAACAATCAAAACTGGTTTTCCTTTTTCTGTAACAAGGGAGAGAAGTTTTTTATCTTGATCTGTTAACATCTCACTTGCATCTGTAACAAAAATAACAACATCTGCTCTATCAACAGATATAAAGGCTTTAACGACCATATATCTCTCAAGAGAGTATTTTATTTTTGCTTTTCTTCGAATACCTGCTGTATCAATAAAAAGATATTTTTGGCCAAAATATGTAACCTCTGTATCAATTGAGTCTCTTGTTGTGCCAGATTCATCATGAACAATAAGTCTATCTGTTCCCAATAATTTATTAATAAAAGATGATTTTCCAACATTTGGACGACCAATTACAGCAACTTTTGCCTCATAAATATCACTCTGCTTTTCATCCTCTTCATAGTTTTTGGTTTCAACACCTTTAAAAAGATCATCCATCAAATCATCAATACCTCTTCTTTGTTGAACAGATATTGGGTATATTGTTTCAAGTCCAATTGAGTAAAAATCAGATAGAATAATATCCTCTTTTTGAGATGAATCAATTTTATTAACTGCATAAAAAACAGGTTTATCTGGAACTGTTTTTCTAAAATATGTTATAAGCTCCTGATCTGATGCTGTTGGTCCAGTTTTACCATCAAGAATAAATATAATTCTTGTTGCCTCCTCTATTGCTAAAGTGGCCTGCATCATCATCTCTTTAAATATCTCTTTCTCCTCTGTATAATCAATACCACCAGTATCAATAAGAAGATATTCAACACCATACCACTCTGAGGTTGTATAGTTACGATCTCTTGTAACCCCTGGCATATCATGTACAATTGCTAACTGCTTTTGTGCCAAAAGATTAAATAGGGATGATTTTCCAACATTTGGACGCCCTATTATTGCAACAATCTCTTTCATTTTAATCCTATATAAAAATCTCTTTTACTTGAATGTATAATATTACTATTTTAAAAAGTCATCAAGAAGTTCGATATCTCCCTGATTATAACCAATCTGCTTCATTTTATCAGCACTTTTATTCCAATTCTGCTCAACTCTTATAATCGTTTCCAATTGAACTTTTTTTCCAAATATAGACTCTAATTTTAATCTTGCTTGAGTTCCTATTTTTTTAAGAGTTTGTCCAGCTTTTCCTATAAGAATCCCCTTCTGAGACTCTTTTGCAACAACTATAATTGCATTTATAAATAGCTTCTCTTTAATTGTTGTGAATTTTTCAACAATAACTCCAGATTCATGAGGTATTTCATGGTGAGTAAGAAGAAAAATCTGTTCTCGAATCACCTCTTTAACCATAAATCTATCATTTTTATCAGTTAAAAAATCCTCTGGAAAATAGAATGGGTGTTCTGGAAGATATTTCTCAAGCTCTTTATAGAAAAGAGTTTTATTAAATCCTATTGTTGATGATATAGGAATAACCTGAGAAAAGCTTTTTATATTTTGAAAATCAGAAACTACTGTTTTCAAATCATTAAAAGAGTTTGCTTTATCTGTTTTAGTGACAATCAATACTGTTTTTTTATTTTTCTTCTCTAAATACTCTATAATTTGAGTCTCAATTGCATCAAATCTTTTATCCTTTGAGTATTCTGTTAAAAAAAGCACTAAATCTGCCTCTTTTATTGCACTCAATGCCTCTGATAACATAAATCTATTTATCTCTTTTGTTGATAAATGGATTCCAGGCGAATCTAAAAAGATAAATTGTGAATTATTTGTTGTATGAACAGCTAATATTTTATCTCTTGTTGTTTGCTCTTTTGGAGATGTTATTGAGACAGTTTCATCAAGAATTGAATTAAGTAATGTTGACTTACCAACATTAGGCTTCCCTACTATTGCTATATATCCGGCTTTACTCATATTTGATTGAACTAAAAAGAGAGGAAGGCGCCACCCAGATTCGAACTGGGGATGGAGATTTTGCAGACCTCTGCCTTACCACTTGGCGATGGCGCCGACAAAAAAATTAAGCGGGTGGCGGGACTTGAACCCGTGACCCCAACCTTGGCAAGGTTATGCTCTACCACTGAGCTACACCCGCTAAACAAGATTGATAATACATATTTTTTTCTATTTGTCAATATTTTTTTTCAATAGTTGTAAAAAATATTAAAAAATCCTTTAAATAGAGGTTTTTAATAGTGTTTTATTTTTTGTGAATAAAATAAATAGAGATAATGGCTTT
>JAFGXH010000027.1 GCA_016936735.1 bacterium | reverse complement strand
AATTTTTTTTAAAGTATTTGATTGTTTTCTTAATAATCATCTGTTTTTTAGGCTAAAGTATACTCTCCAAGAGGTTTTGCAGGCTTACGATATATTTTTTTTGCATTAACAGAGACTATTTCAAGCTCTGGATATCTTAAAGCGGTTAATTTACCTCCAAAAACAGCTCCTGTATCAATATTAATTGTGTTATTATACCATTCAGCCTCTAATACAGGTGAGTGACCATAAACAACAGTTGCCTCTCCATGATAATCTTTTGCCCAATTAAGTCTAATAGGGAGTCCAATCTCATCAAACTCACCTGTTGTATCTCCATAAAGACAAAAATCTCTAACATAATCAGAGACTCTACCCTGAAGCTCCTCTTTTAATCCAGCATGTGACACGACTAATTTTCCACCATCAAAAATATAATGACTAACAAGAGAGAATATAAAATCTTTAACTTCGGCTATAAAATCTATTGACTCCTTTTTTAGTTGCTCTAAAGTCACCTCAAGACCATAGGATAAATTAACATTTTTACCATTAAGTTTATCTAAAAGTTTAATATCATGATTTCCTGGAACAGAAAAAGCAATCTCCTTTTTAACCATACTCATAACAAGTTTTAAAACAGATGGTGAATCTGGACCTCTATCAACTAAATCACCTAAAAACAGAACTACCCTACCCTCTGGATGATAAACATCAAAATAATTTGAACTGTTTTTTATAATATAACCAAGTTTTTGAAGAAGTTCAACAAGTTCATCATAACAACCATGAAGATCTCCAATAATATCAAATGGCCCTTTAATATCTTTTTTATCATTATTTAGTTTGTCTCTAACTATTTTATCAATTGAGTTAACATCCTCTGGAGATTTTAGAATATGAATCTGTTTAAATCCCTCATATTTTAATTTTTTTAAAGAGTTTCTAAGATTTTTATATTGAGCATTAATAACATACTCACCAACATTTCGATCAACCCTTTTTTTATCCCTCTCTTCACATATTTTAGGATCAATATTAAAAACAATTGCAACAGGTAAAAAATGATATCTTTTTGCAATTTTTAAAAGAGCTAATCTATCTTTAGCAAAAAGATTTGTTGCATCAACAACAGTTAGGAGAGCATTCTTTAATCTTTTTGCAACAGTGTAATGAAGAAGTTCAAAAGCATCTTTTGTTGCCTTCTGATTATTCTCATTATTTGAAACAATAGCCCGATAGTAGTCTGATGAGACAACTTCATAACTTTTAAAAAATCTATTTGCAAAACTACTTTTTCCAGAGCTTGATGTTCCAACAAGTAATACTAAAGATAATTCAGGTATTTTTATAAACATAAAAACCTCTATAATTAGATTTATTCATTTTAAAAGTTTATAACTATCAAATATTTCTACTTACCAAAAAATATATCCTTATATCATACAATTACTATTCATTCTAATAAAAACTCTTAAGAGGAAAAAGATATTCAAAATATATAAGAAAATGGACTTGATAAAAATAAAAAAAAGTAATAGAATTCTCTATCATTTGCGGTTTGGAGGATTAATGGAAGTAACATTTGATATAAAAGAGTATAAATCAAAAATAGTCCCAATTATTAAAGAGAGAAGAGGAGTTGTTTCAAGTGGTGATATTGCTATAGAGACTGGTTATCCAGTAATACATACAAAATATGTTCTAAATCTTTTAGCAGCAGAGTATCTTGCAGATATTCAAGTGACTGAAAATGGTGATTTAATATATAAATTTGATCCAACATTGGCAAAAAATAGTCTCTCTTTTAAAGATATAATGGGAAAATTTTTTAGATGGTTATATAAAATATTTGTTGTTCTTTTTAAATTCTCAATCATGTTGACACTAATTGGATATACAATTTTTTATGTTCTTTTAATTGTGGCTCTTGCGGTTGGTTTATCAGCATCATCAAAAGGTAAAAATAATAAATCATTTGATTTTGTTGGAGCAACAATTAGAATATTGTTTGAGATGATTATCAGATTTTTTATATTTTATAAATCTCCATATCAAAAATATGATGGTGTTGCACAAAAAAGGCCATTTTATATAAAGGTTTTCTCTTTTGTTTTTGGAGATGATAATAAAATAGAGCAATTTAATCATGATAAAAATATACTTCACTATTTGAAAACTAATAAAATAGTCACACTTGCACAGGCTGTTAATATGACAGGAATGTGTGAATTTGATACAAGAAAAACTCTTTTAGAGATGGTTGTTAAATATGATGGTGATGTTGAGGTTAGTGAAGATGGAGTTATCTATTATGTTTTTAACAATTTAACATTTACAGATGAGACAGAAAAGCCAACTCTTCACTCTTGGGATAGACATATTCCAATTCCTAAATTAAACTATAATAGTAAGGGTGATAATATAAAAATAATACTATTAAATAGTTTTAATCTTTTAATGTCTATCTTTTTTACATATTTCTCCTATACAAATGGTGAATTTATTTTTGAAATGGACTCAGCAATATCTATAATTAGGGGAATTTTTATTTATGGAACAGCTTTCTCAACTCTATTTTTCACTATTCCATTAATAAGAATGATTGTTTTACCTTCAAAAGTGAAAAAAGTAAAACTTTTAAACTCTATATTTGATAAACTAAAACAGATCTACAATATTGCACTAAAAAATAGAGACTCCATTGATTTAAATAAAAGTGAAGAGGAGTTAAATATTGAGATTTTTAGTAGATATCCATCTTTAATGAAAAGAGATTTTGTTGAGAAAGAGATTATTGATTTTAAAATCTACACACAAGAGATAAATTTTAAAGTTGAAGAGAATCCAAAACTATGAAAAAAAAGGATATTCTAAAAAAAGTTATTAGAAAAACAGCAACAACAATTGTTGAGCACTCTTTAATTAAAAATGGAGATAATATCTTTATTGCTTTTTCAGGTGGAAAGGATTCTGTTGTTTTAACTGATGTTTTATTAAATTTAAAAAAAAATACTCCAATTGATTTTTCACTTTCACTTATTCATATTGGAGATGAAAATATAGCCTCAACTATGGAACAATTTCCAATAAAATCATATATTTTTCCTCATATTATGCCAGAGAATAGAGATAGTAAAGATGGTGTTTGTCCTATTTGTGCAAGAGTAAGAAGAGGTATTTTAACAAAACAGGTTATAGAGTTGGGTGGAAATAAAATTATGTTAGGACATCATTTAGATGATGTTATAGAGACTCTTTTATTAAATCAATTCTATCAAGCGAAAAGATTTACAATGAGAATTAGTTATAAAAATGATTTAGGAGTTGATATTATAAGAGCTTTACACTCTGTTTTAGAGTCTGATATTCAGAATTACTTAGATGAAAAAGGTTTAAAAATATATGAGAAAAGCTGTCCTTATGATGCTAATAAAAATCTAGAGCGTTTGGAGATAAAAAAAACACTCTCTTCATTTTCATCACCTGCAAAATATAATTTCTACTACTCAAATAGAGATTTATATTTATGAGTATATATTTAATTAAAAATTTCATCTAAGATTTTATTTAAGAATAAAAGACTATCTAACCCCTAACTCTCTTTTTGATTCAACATCATAAGGTAGTAGTGTTAAAAGCTTTTTAAATGACTCTTGTGATTTGTTTTTATCTCCACTCATTTTATACATTCTTCCAAGAAATCTATATCCATCAGGGAAATTTCCTTTCTCTAAAATAGATGTTATTTTTCCAAAAGAGCTTGGATCTCTTTTTAAAATATACTCTAAATAAGAGTTATAAATAAGATATTCTGGTGTATCTGGAATTAGTGAAAGAGCCTCTAAAACAAACTTTTGAGCAGTTTCAAATTGACCTGTTTGAACTGCATTTTTTGCTTTTGAAAAAATCTCTTCTGCTTTGAAAAGACTTTCTGCATCCAATTCAGGCCCCTGACTTAACTGGTTTTTATAAGCAGCCAATTTCTCCTCAGTTGAGATTTTATTATATGCTGTTGATATCCAGGTGTAAATTGATGTTTTTAACTCTCTAAGTTTCTCATTCTGTTCTTTGTTTAGTTTATCTGGATGATAATCTCTTGCATATTTAAGATAAACTTTTCTAATTTCAGATAAAGGGGAACTCTCCTCAACACCAAGTATTTTAAAATAGTTTGGATCTTTATCTATTTCATCAAGCATTTTTTGGTATTTTTTTATTTCAGAATCAATATCTCTAGTCTCTTTTAGTTCCCCCTTCTGAACAAATTTTATCTGATAAAGCAGATATGTCAGTTTTTTAAATATATCTTTAAAACTATCTTTTCCCTCTAGAGCTTTAAGAAATTGAAATGGTGTCACCTGATTATTTATTTTATTAGCAAGTTTAAGCTCTGTTGGTCCAAGTTTTAGATATGATATATATTGATATCTCCTTTCATCTTTTAAGATAACATAACCCATAACTTGAGAAATATACTCCTCAATTATGTCTGATTCTATATGATTATTAACAATTTTCCATAAATAATCCATTAGAGTTATGCTTAAATTTGTGTCTGCTTTTGTAAAAGAGGCTGTTTGAAATGAGAATTTTCCATTTTGTAATTTTAAAAGATCTTTAAGTCTAAAAAACACAATATCTTTTAGAATATCATATATTTTTGTTGGTTCAATAAGTCCTTGACCAATTAATTGAGGTATAACTGAGTCATCTTTAATCTCTTTTAGGATATAGTTGGGAATATTTGTTTTTTTCTCAGTTTTTAAATAGTTTCCAATACTTAAATCGGGATTTGTTGTCTCTATATTTGCCAATTTTCCTTTAGAGAATTTTAATTTATACTCAAACTGTTTTCTCTCAATTGTTAAAACTCCTGTTACAGAGTCAAGAGAGTATGTAAAAAGAAGCGATAGAAGTGGTTTTGTTGATAAAAGTCCTTGAGAATCCTCTTCAGAAAGTCTTACTACCTCTTTGAGCTCAATTTGTTGCTCTTGAACCTCAGATAAATCTATAAACATTGATGTATCAACAGCCTCCATTCCTTCAAAATCATTCTCTTTTGCTTTCTCTTTTTTGTTTTGTTCCTCTTGAATAAGAAGTTGCTCAAGAATTTTTAAAAGCCTATTCTCAATCATATGGTAAGGGATTTTATCTTGATTTATAATGATTTCAAAATTTTTATCAATTCTACCCTCTTGTATTGTATTAAATAGCTCTTGAACATTAAATGGTCCCATAATAATTTTGAATGGAGTATTTACTTTAAATGATGTATTTATATCAATTTTTTTCAATACTGAATCAACATGAATACCATATCTATAGTTATCTATAAAATTTTGAATATCAGGGATAATTGTGCTTATATGAGACCACTCTTTTTGATCTATACTAACCTCCTCAGAACCATCAAGATTTCCTTTATGAAGAAGTTGGTATATGTTTTCAAGCATTATTGGACCAACTGTATTTGATCCTTTTCTTATATAGTAATCTGAAAAAATATTCTCTTTCATAAATCCACAACCCTCCTATAGATTAGTATTTATATTATTTTTCTTAGATTGAATCAAGTTTTTATAACTTTAAAAAATAGATTTTTTTATATTTTATTTTTTATAACTGCTTTTTTTATTTTTTTTTGTAAAAAGTGGTTAATTTTATTTTTTTATGTTATCATTTTATCTCTTTTTTGGAGGAGTGATGCAACAGTGGTTTGATAGAGCAACATTAATCTCAAAAGCAAAAAATAGATTAGAGGATAGAGATATTCATATTGATGATTTTAATCAAAATATTCAATCAATTTTTCAAGAGTTAGAGATGAAAATTCTTGAACTTGAGATGGAGAATGAGAGTATTAAAAATAGGATATCAAAAAAAAATCATCAAATGTTAGAGTCTATTAATGGGATAAATAAAAATCTAATAAATAGTGCACTGATTCATAATGAGAGTGAATTTTTTAATGCTTATGAAGAGGAGCATATTGGTACTATTGTTTCGGAAAAAGATGGGCCATTTATATTTGTAAACTCTGTTTTTTGTGAAATGATTGGTTTTGATAAAGAGGAGTTATACTCAAAAAAGGCAACTGAGTTTATTTTTTCAGATGATCAACTTATTGAAACAATATTAATTGAACAGATGAAAAATTACCAAGAGGATACATTCCATTTTCAAAAAAGATATATTAAAAAGAGTGGAGATATATTGTGGGGAGAGGCAACAATAACCATGATTTATGATTCAGATAAAGATAGAATTCTTTTTGTTGAAAAAATAAAAGATATATCAGAAACTAAAAAATATGAAACAGATCTAAAGAAAAAACAGCATCTTCTAAGTCAAGTAAGTGAAACTTTACCAGTAAAGGTTTTTCTATTTGACCTACATGAAAATCGTTTTTTATGGTTTAATCAGGCTGCTGGTAATTTTATAGCCCCCTATCTTATTCAAAATGGCTTTTTTGATTTAGATAAAATAAATCAAATAATCTATCCAAAAGATAAAGAGAGGTTTAATAATCTATTAAATAATGTTCGATCTATTTGTAATAATAGTAGAATATTTGAAGCAGAAGTAAGATTTCTATCTCCAAAAAGGGAGTGGGTTTGGCATTATTTAAGAATGACAGAGTTTTTTAGAGATGAAACAGGTGTAAGAGAGTTATTATGTGTTGCTCAAGATATATCAAAACTAAAAAAAGCAGAGAAGGAGCTTGAACAAAAAAATGATATGTATAAAATTTTGATAAGGAACATTCAAGATATTATTTGGAGTGTTGATTTAGATGGATATTTTACATACATAACACCATCTGTGACAAAACATTTAGGTTATAAACAGGAGGAATTAATGGGATGCTCTTTTGAGGATGTTATACTATCATCAGAGCATAAAAAACTTAGAAACTTAATAAAATCTGAGAGGATAATTTTAAATGGAGATAACAGCTATTTCGAAATTATGATTCTCAATCATATTCACAAAAATGGAAAAATAGTTCCTTTAGAGGTGAGTATATCCTATTTAACAAATGAGGAGGGAGCTCTTTTAGGTCTTACAGGAATAACAAGAGATTTCTCTGAAAGAGTCTATAGTAATCAATTATAAAATCTATTATTAAACAAAGATAAATAGTGTTAATTTAAAAAAAATAAATATAGATATTTTCAATCTTCAATAATTATATCTCTACTATTAAAATAAAAAATTTATTACTCTTTTAGTAGCTCTCTTTTGTATATTGAAGATCTCGATTGATCTATAGAGTTAAAAAGTAGTGATGATCGACCCGTTTTTCTCCAGATGGCATATCAACCATTCCAATATTATGCTCTGACATCTTCTCTATTAAAAAATTTCTATCAATAAGCATAATATTTGTTGATGTTAAAAAGTTAGCCTCCTCTTTTGCATTATCATCAAAATATGAGGTTGTTATAATAATTCCATTTGATGAAGCAAATTTAGGAAGCATTCCTCTAAACTCAATAATCTCATTTTTATTTACAGGTGTTGCTGCTCTTTTAAACTGAACAATAAAAGGTAATTCTGATAATCCAATTTTCATAGAGCATTTATAATAATCGGGAGAGTTGAGCTTTTCTATTTTGCTTAGACCAATTTTTTCAAAAATAGTTGATATAAAATTTATAAATTGCTCCTGATTCAAACGATATAACCACTTTGATGTATCTTTTTTTAAAAGATGCTCCTTCTCTTTTAATTTATCCTGTATAAAACTCTCTATTTGATATAAATCGGGAGAATAAAATAGTTCAGAAGCAGCAAATTGCTGATTATGAATCCAAAAAGGCTCCCGTTTCTCTTTTAGAGATTTATTTTTATTATATAAACGGATCACACCACTTAAATCACTATTTTTTAAGTTTGTAGCATCAAAAATATACTCCTCTTTTAATATCTCCATAAGCTCTGAAATTGAGTAGTATCTGGCCTCTTTTTTTAATAAACTCTTAATTAAAGCCTCAGGAATATCATGTTTTGTTGTTATTTGATATATTTTTGTTACAATCTGTTCCAATTCAGAATCAGATTTTTCAATTTTTTGAGATGAAAAATAACGACCATTATATATCTGTTTTGAAAACTCAGCGATATTTTGAAACTCCTCTTTCAAAGAGTTAGTTTGTAAACTCTCTTTTCCATCACTTTTTAATTCATAAAGTTTCTTCTCCGATTCAGTCAAAGTATACATTGCTTTTGTTTTAAAAAATTTTTTTAAAACAAAAGTTCCTGGTTTTGTAATACTTAATCTTGATGGATTTTTACGAGCCTCTATTTTTAAAACCTCAAGCATTCTTTTTTCAGGATTATTCCCAATATGATCCAAAAGTTGTAACTCTTGAGCTTTTAGTGTTATTTTTTTATAATGAAGTGGTTTTTCGACCTCTTCAAGAATTTGGAGTGCAGCCTCAATAAAATTCATACTTTATCCTT
>JAFGXH010000234.1 GCA_016936735.1 bacterium | reverse complement strand
TAAATGTTTTCTCTTGAGATAGATTCTTATCATTTTTTATATCAAAGTTTAAATCTTTTTTCTTCTCAACAAATAGTTCGGGATTTAAATTAAGTTTTCTCTCAATAGTTACCTCAGGAATTAAATCATTTTTTTTCTCAACAAATGCTGTTTGTAGGGGTAAAATATGTGATTCTATTGAGTGTTTTTCAGATTCAATATTGTTTTCTGGAATAGGATGATTCTCCTCATCAATAGCTAAATCACTGTTTCTGAATTTTCCAAAAAGAATTTTATAAATTGGAAGTTTTTCTATGAAAGGTACGATTCCAGATGTTAAAATAATACTTATTAAAACAATAGAGTAAACAACAGTCTGAATTTTGTCTCCATTTTTTATTCCAAATTGAATAGGTATTCCAGCAAGAACAGCAGCAGCTAATCCTTTTGGAACCATAACAGAAACAAGAGAGGCCTCTTTTATTGTTGAGTTTTTATTCAAAACAAATTTTGTTATAAATAGTCTACCAACATATATTGCAACAACTAAAACAAATGCAAAAATTGTTAAAAGAAAATTATCAAATTTAATAGATATACCTAAATATATAAAGAAAAAAGTTTTTAAAAGAAATACCATCTCTCTATAAAATGTTTTTTCAACCTCATTAATATGAGAGATTGTATGAAGCATTGAGAATTTATTTACACTTGATGTATTAACTTTTAAGTTGGTTAATGCAATCCCGAATGATAATGCTGTAATTGCACCACTAAAACCTAATTTCTCTGCCATTCCATAAAGGATGAATATAAATGCAAATGTTGTGAAAATAGTATTAGGGAATTGTCTAATTTTATCAAGAAAAAGAAGCCAAACAAAACCACCTGCAACACCAATTACAGCAGCAACAACAAGAGATGCAAAAATACTTCCAACAAGTTTTCCAGTCTCTCCAGCTTCTCCCATTGCGGCCTGAATAAAAGCGATTGTAAAAACGATACATAACACATCTGTTATTGCAGATTCAAGAATAAGTATTGTTGATACAGGCTCTTTCATTTTCAGTCCTCTTACAAGAGGAACAACAACAGCAGATGATGTACCACCAATAATAGTTCCAAGCATTAATCCTTCAAGAATTTTGAAATCTAAAATAAGATAACAGAATAGTGTTGCTAAAAATACAGATGCAAAAAATGTTGCAAGTGCTATTGATAGGGTAGGTCCCATTGCTTTTGTAAGATTTTTAATATCAAGAGTTGTACCACCCTCAAAAAGAATTACAATAAGAGATATTGTTGTTATAATTCCTCCAACTTTTCCAAAATCTGCAGGAGTTACAACTCCAAGAACAGGACCAGCTAATATCCCTAATATCATTAAAAGCAAAACATCAGGAATTCCAGTTCTTTCAAATAGAGCCGTGAATATATGGGCAACAAAAACTACAACACCAATAATTAGTATGATAACTTCCATAAAATTCTCCTCAAAACTACTCCAAATATATCATAATTTTATTTAAATCACAAGGATTTCATTATATTTTATCTAATTCCCCAAAGCTCCTCTAAAGCTCGTTCTGCAATAATACTTCCTAAATCTCTAGCTTTTAAAAGCCAATATTCACTTTTTTGATAACTCTCTTCAACCCCTTCACCTCTGTTGTAAGATATTCCAATTGCAACCATTGAGTTAATATCTCCAGCCTCAGCTCCTTTCAGAAAATATTGAGATGCTGTTATGTAATTTTGCTTAACAACAAGCCCTTTTTGATAGAATAATCCAAGAAGATAGTAGCATTTTGTGTCTCCTGATTTTTCAGCTTTTTCTAAAAACTCAAATGCTTTTGAGTAATCTCTTTTTCCATACAGCTTTTTTCCAATTTCAAAATAATCACTCATATAACCTCACAAATAAAATTAAAAAATGCTTTAATTCGATAATTATATATCAAAATTTAACTATTTAATCAAAGTTAAATTAAAATTGTTATTTTTTTATTGTTTATAAAAAGAGATAATAATTTACATTTCTATTGTGTAAATAGATTAGAATTATAAAAGATCAAATATTAAATAAAAAAAATTAAATATAGATTGACTTTATTTTTTTTATAGACTAAAAAATGAGTATTATTTTATGTGAGGATTTTTATGAAACATTTAGTAACTATTTTATTACTACTATCACTCTCTATTTTTGCAGAGGGAAAAAAAGTTAAACTTGATTCAAAAAGTTGGTCAAAATTGAATGTTTTTTTAAGCAATTTTGCAGAATCAGAGCTTCCATTTTTTGAAAAGGATTCTATCTCAAATGCAGATTTAATAAAATTTGGAATTCATCATAATGCAATTAATTATCCAAAAGAGATGAAATCAAACTCTAAAAATGCGAATTATCCTAATAAAATATCTAAAAAAGCGATATATAATGCTGTTGATAAATATTTTGGTAAAAAATTAACAAATAAAAATGATGAAAAAATTTTGATATTTTCAGAGGGAGAAAATGAGGATAAAAAAGATTTCTATTTAATTCCTGAAAAAGATTTCTATCTGCTTCCAATTATTCCTGTGCAAATTGATCCTATAACAACACCAACAGGGGAGACTCAAAAATTTACACAAGTTATTGATATGATTGATTTGTCTAAATCAGTTTATGAGATAACTGCAAATATTTATGGAATTGGATTTATGGAATTAGAGGATATCTCTAAGAAAAAGCTTAACAATTTGATGTATAGTGTTTCTGTTGATAAATGGAAAGAGGCTATTACTCCCTCAATTATGACTAAAATAAAGGCTGTTGTAAAAAAAGATAAAAGTGGTCTTTATAAGTTGATAAGTTATACAGAGGTTAAAATTATTAAAGATGAAAATAGTGGTGAAATAAAAGCTACTGAATAGTTACAAAAAAAATTATGATATAAATTCTCTGGGTTTAAGAGGAATGAATGAATTTAAAAAATTACATAAACTTAGGAGATAGTTATAAAAATAGTTCACAAAAAACAAGAGTATTTACTGAATCTTTTGTAAAAGATAATTTTTATTGTCCATATTGTGGGGGTAGTTTAGTAAGCTGTATTAACAATGATAAAGTTAGAGATTTTGATTGTAGTGAGTGTGATGAAAATTATGAATTAAAATCAAAACAGGGTAAAACTCTTGGTAAAACAGTTGCAGATGGTGCCTATAATAGTATGATTGAGAGAATTAATAATAGTAGTAATCCAAATTTCTATTTTTTAAATTATGATAAAAATAGTTTTGATGTAATAAATTTTTGTGCTGTTCCAAACTATTTTTTTACATCTGAAACTATTATTCCACGAAAAAAAGGGATTCCTAACCGTCCAGATTATATTATGTGTAATATAAATATATCTGAAATACCCAATTCAGGTAAAATATTTTATGTTAAAGATAAAGAGTTGATAAGTAAAACAGAGGTTCTTGATAATTGGAATAAAACACTGTTTCTAAAAGAGTCAAACTCAATTCAGGCTAAAGGATGGTTACTTGATACTATTCAATGTATTGAAAAAATTGGAAAAAATAGTTTTAATTTAAAGGATTTATATGTTTTTGAAAACTATTTAAAGCTTAAACATCCAGAAAATAGTAATATTCAGGCAAAAATAAGACAGCAACTACAAATTTTGAGAGACAAAGGGTTTTTGAAATTTACACAAAGAGGAAATTATGAGGTTTTATAAACCCATATCTGATTAATATTTATTTTTTTAGTTAATATTAGATTGTAAGAAAAAGATAATTTAGTGATGATTTACTATATTTTTTTACAAAAATGTGAATAAATGGAAAAAAAATGAGAAAAATCATTTATCTCTTGACAACTTATTAACTTATATAATAGCATTCGATTTATGAGAGTTTTTGTTTTTATTTTACTACTACTATCTACACTAATTTTTGCCAATAATGATGGCTCATTCAGTTACTTTGAGTCATTTCATGTTGAGGCACCAGAGGGAAGAGAGGTCTCAAAAGTCTTCTGTGATCCTAATGTTAAAAGTCGCTTCTATTATATCTCCTTTGACAAACTTTATTCTAATAGTGATGGAAATGGTTGGGAGACTATTCTTGATTTGAATGAATATACTCAAGAGGATGAGGAAGAGGATGTTAATGCTTCAAAAAAAGAGGAGCTTGAGGATGCTTTAAATACTCTTCGTGAAGAGATTTATGAAGAGGAGAAGGCTGAACTTGAAGATGAGTATGATTCAGATGATGTTGAATCAGATTTTGATGACCTTCTTCAAGAGAGAGTTGATGAGCGTTTTGAAGATGAGTCTGAATCTTTAAAAGAGGAGTTTAAATATCTTCAGTATGATGAAGAGGCTGGCAAAAAAACTGGTGCAAATCCAATAAAAAACCTAGTTTTTCTTCAAAATCTATCATCTTATCTAATTGTACAAACTGTAAATGGTTTTTTTGTCTCTGTTGATGGGGGAAAAACCTTTATTTTTCAGGATGAAAGTGAATTAGGTGAAGTTGGTTTTGATTTTGTCCAATTTTCAAAAACTCAACTTCTTTTTACCTCTCAAAACAGAATGTTTATAATTGACTCAACAGACAAAAAAATTACAAAAGTTACTCTTGATAAATTTAGAGATGAGGCTGTAAGAGGATTAGATTCAAATTTTCCATATCTAATGATTCAAACAGATGAAAAAGTTCATCTTTTAAAACAGGATGATAAATCATTGATAGATGTTGTATCTATTCCATTCTCAAGAAATGTTGATGAGAAACAAAAAATTCACTATTTTGGTGGGAAGTATCTATTCTTAGTTTCTGGTGAAACAGTTTATATATTTGATATAATGAGTGTTTCTGCTAGATATATTCAGTTTCCATATAACACAATTTATGACTTAAAATATAGAGATGAAGTGATTTATCTTGGAACAGACTCTGGTATTATATCTTTCGATTTAAACAGAATGGTAAAAGATAATATCTCTTTAGGATTACTTCCTGAACAGGCATACTCTATATCAATATCATCTGATCAAAAAATCTATGTTTCAAACCATGAAGATATATATGTACTAAGAGAGTTTTCCTCTATAGAGGAGCTTTCAAAAGATACAAACCTTTTTGCTTTGATGAAAAGAATATCATCTACATATCCAAAAATAGATGATTTAATAAACTCAGCATATAAATACCATTTTATTCAAAATGAGATTTATAATAGTATGTTGAGAAGAAACAAAATCGCTCCATTTATGCCAATTTTAAAAATGAAATATAATCATCAAGCAAACTCAAGAAAGGGAATTGATGAGAATGTTGTTTATGTTTCAGATGAAACATCTCCATTTGGAAGTGCTGCAACAGACGCAAATAGTTACTTTGAGGCTTTTATATATTTCGATTTGTCTAGTTGGATTTTTGATATAAAAGATATGCGAGCTCATAGATTAAATCATGAAAAAAATAGAGTTCGTGAAAAATTGGCAGAAGAGATAATATACTACTATAATATTCGTCAGATTATGGAGGTTTTATATCTTCTTTCACCAAATATAAAAGAGAAATTTGTTTTCAAACTAAAAGTTGAAGAGTATGGTGCTCTAATTAATGGCTTGACAGGAAGAAAATTTTTCTAAATAGACAATAATTTTTTAGAGGTTTAAATGAGATATTCCTATTTAGTTTTACTCTTAGCTTCATTGACTTTGTGGGGTAAAGTAAACATCAATACAGCTTCTGAATCTGAATTGACATCTTTGCCAGGTGTTGGTGCATCAAAAGCTAAAAATCTTATTGAGTATCGTGAAATTGAGGGAGAATTTACCTCTATAAATGAGATTCTTAATGTTCCAGGATTTTCAGAGGCTCTTCTTAGTAAAATCTCTGATCAAATAACTGTTTCAGGTGGTTCAACATCAACTGCTCCAGCAAAAACAGATGTTTCATCTAACTCATCAACAGATAAAAAAATTGATGATATTATGAAACGTTTCTCTAATGAGCCATCAATTACAGAGGTTCAAAGAGAGGCTTTAAAATATGCTCATATTGATAATGAGACTTATGATAGTTGGATTGGAAGAGCAAAAAACCAATCTTGGTTGCCTAAAATGTATGTTAAAGGAAGAACAACATCTAAAGAGAGAGTTGGTTATGATCAAGATACATATAATTTAGGTATTTTTGATAATACAACAAAAACAACAAACAAAGATGACTATATTGAGGGTCGTGTAGAGTTTGATTTAAGAGAGTTGGTTTTTCATCCAGATGAATTACGTGTTAATAAAGAGATTTTAAGCTCTGTTAATCAAAGAAAAAAACTTTTAGAGGGTGTTACAAAAATCTATTTTGATCGTAGAAAAAATCAGATTGACCTTATATTGAACCCACCTAAAAATGCAAAAGGGTTGTTGAATGCAAAAATGAAAATTCAGGAACAAACCTCTATACTTGATGCTCTCACAAATGGTTATTTCACAAAAAATATCAAATAGGGGGCTGTTATGAGAAAAATTCTATTACTAATTGTAGTATCTCTATTTTTTATTGGGTGTGAGCCACCAACATATGATGTTGATACAGATTCACCTTATGTTAAGTCTGTTCAAATTGGTTCAACCTCTTTAGATATTGCAAAGGCAAGTAACATATCTTTTGAGGATGATATTATTGAAACAACAACTAATATTGATATTGCCTTTGATGAAGATATTATTATCACATTTTCAGAAAAAATGTACTCTGGTTCTCTTGCTGAACTTGGAAAATCAGATACAGTTGTTCTTATTCCAGAAGAGAACTATAGTCGTTCACTTTTAAGTGATATTGGTTCTCCTCCACTTAGTGATACAAATGTTGCTAAAATACATCCATGTTATGTTGAGTTTAATACAACAACTCAAAATACTCTAACTTTAAAACTATCTGAAGATAGTGCTAACTTGCAAAGCAATAGAAAATATGCTCTTGTTATCTCTAAAACAGTTATGGACTCTAATGGTCGTGAATTAACTGTTAAATATCAAGAGAATGGAAAAGAGGTTAGTAGAAATGAGAATTTAGTTATAATTTTTAAAACAGAGTAGCTTTCCCTTCATTAAGCAATCAAAAAAGTAACTTCAATAATAAAACAGACTAAAACAGATTTTAAAAATCATATAAAACTTTACTTTTATAACTATTTTAATACAGAATCATAATGTTTTATATATTAGATATTTGCTATAACTTAAAAAAGTGATAGAAAAAATCCTTTTTTATATTTTTTTTAAAGAACCCCAAATGTAAATAAAATCTTACTTTTATTTACTAAAAAGAGGAAAAAGAATAAAAGGCAATACAAGATTTTTAATATTTTTATATATTTTAAAATAGTGGTGATTTTATATAGGAGTAATCATGTTTACAGTTAATGGTAAAATTGAAAAAAGAAGAGAGATTGGTGAGAGATTTGTTGAACCATTTTTATCTAGGTTGGGTTATGATATAAATAATAAGCGAGAGGTTGAAAGAGGGGATGAACAATCATTTTTTAGGGAGGATATATCAGATTATAAGATTTTTAAAGGGTTAATTCAGCTTTTTTTTATTGAGGTTCGAGAAGATGTTTCTGAATTTGACAATAAAGATTTGGAGGATATTGCAAAAGATTTTAGTCAAATAGAGTTAGGTATTTTAACTGATGGTTTTAACTATCGTTTATGTTTTTTTGATACATTCTCAAGCAAAATAACTCATCAAATTAACACAAATAAAAATGAGATTTTATCAAATAGTGATTGGATGGAGTCTCTTTCTAAAGAGTATTTTAATATTAGCACTTTTTTAAAGTCAGAGTGGAAGGTTGATAGTTACTATATCAAAAAACAGGATTATCTTTCAGATCTTTATGTTTCTCCAAAAAAAGAGGAGAGTTTCTCATCATCTTTTTCATCTGGATTCTCATCATACAGCAACAATGATTTTTTAAGTAAACAGGATGAAAATCTACCTCAAAAAAATAGAGATATTGATGAGTTACAAAAAGAGAACTTTTTGATAAATGTAAAATATCTACATTTACTTAAAACTATCTCTGATTTAAAACATAATGATTTGGAAAAAATAAAAAAAGAGGCTCAAAAAATAGAGACTAATGAGTTTAAAGTTCTCTCCACTTTCAATAAAAATATCTCTGTTAAAACAGATGAAGTGAAGCTATTACAACAAAAAACATCAAATAGATCTGAAGTAAAACAGAGGGATAATTTTTCAAATAAAAACTCAATAGTTGAGACAAAAACAGATGTAAAAACAGTAAATTATCCTATTCAGAATCTTGGAGATGATAAAAAAACTGGTTTATATACACTTTTTGCAATAGTACATTTTATATTTGCAGGCTCTCTATTTTTCTACTATATGGATCTTTTTAATTGGAGACTTCAACCATTTATTATAATGACATTTTTTCCAATTGTTATGACTATTTTAGCAACATTTAAATCTCTATTTGGTTCAAAAAAATCTGTTAGAAAATTTGCTGGGTGGTTGCTATTTGGTTCTATAGCATATCTTATATTTATTGTTATTGTTATCAATAATCCTAATATTTTATATAGATAAAGAGTTAATTTAATCTATAAGAAATAAAAAAAAACTAATAATATAAAAAAAAAGAGCATTTCTTGACTTTTATAAAAAATAGAAATATACTCTACCTTGTAAAGTATATGGAGTTTTTTTATGAAAAAATGGTTGCTTTTTCTTCTTCTTTTACCACTATTAAGCTGTACCAATTTAGATCCAATTGATACAGATGGTTCATTTAAAATGACATCGCAAGTGGATGATTGGCGTGATGAGGTGATTTATCAGATTTTTACAGATCGTTTTTATGATGGTGATACCTCAAACAACTTTAATGTTGATTTAACAAGATGGGGAAAATATCATGGTGGCGACTGGCAGGGAGTTATTGATAAATTAGATTATCTATCTGAAATGGGTGTTACAACAATTTGGATATCCCCTGTTGTTAAAAATGTTGAAGAGGATGCAGGGTTTGCAAGTTATCATGGTTATTGGACTCAGGATTTTATGGATGTAAATCCTCATTTTGGGGATATGGCAAAACTTCGTGAGATGGTTAAGGCTGCTCATGCAAAAGGGATAAAAATTATTCTTGATATTGTTGTTAATCATATTGGTCAGCTTTTTTATTACGATATTAATGGAAATGGATATCCAGATGACTATTTAATTGGTGGAAATGGTCAACCTTATGGTAATAGAAATGGAGACTATCCATCATCTTTGACAAGAACAAGTGAATGGGATCCAGAGTTTGATACAAGAGGTATTCAGGGATTCTCATCTTTGGGTGAAAATGGTCTTGCAGATATTAAATGGATGTATGTTCCTAATATTAATCGTGTTCCACCTATGCCAAAAGAGTTTCAAAATCCAAATTGGTATAATAGAAAAGGTAGAACTACTGTTTGGTATAACTTTGATTCACGTGATGTAAGTTGGAGAGATAATCTTAGTTCTGTTTGTGAATGGTTGACAACAGGAGATCATGGTTCAAGATTAGGTCTTGATTGTAGTGGATGTGATTGTAATGGAAACTGTCCATGTGCAACAGAGTATATTAGAAAACAGGAGACTGAGGGAGATTTTCCTGGTGGTCTTAAAGATGTGAAAACATCTCATCCAGATGTTCAAAAGAAAATGGTTGAGGTTTTCTCTTGGTGGATTGAGATGGCAGATTTTGATGGTTTTAGAATTGATACAGTAAAACATGTTGAGCATGAGTTTTGGCAATATTTTGCAAAAGGTATAAGAGATTTTGCTAAAGCAAAAGGAAAATCTAACTTTCTTCTTTTTGGAGAGGTTTTTGATGGTGATGATGCTCTTTTAGGATCTTTTACAAAAGATGATGAGTTAGATTCTGTTTTCTATTTCTCTCAAAAATTCTGGTTAGGTGGAGTTGTTAAAGAGGGAAACTCTCCAAGTAGTTTAGAGCAACTTTATAATATGAGACAAACAAACTATTGTGCAGACTCTAGTCCTACTGGTGCTTGTAAAGAGACTGTTGCAACACATGGTGTTCCTCCAACTAAACTTCTTGTTAACTTTTTAGATAATCATGATGTTAATCGTTGGTTATATGAATCAAATAAAAAGGCTTTACATAATGCTTTGATGTATCTTTTAACTTGGGATGGGATTCCATGTATCTACTATGGAACAGAGCAGGATTTTAATGGTGGTAATGACCCAAAAAATCGTGAAACTATGTGGCTTGCAAAAAATCCATTTAGCACAAATGGAGACACATTTAAATTAGTAAAAGCTCTTAATAAAATCAGAGCAGACTATGTTGCTATGAGAAGAGGAGAGGTTTCTGTAAAATATGCCTCTACATCAAGAAGTGATGCAAATGATGCTGATTCAGGTATTTTTGCATTTGAAAAAGCAACAACAACTGGAGATAAAGTTTTAGTTGTTATAAACTTTAATCCTTATAAAGAGTCAAGTGCAACAATTCCAAACAGTTTAAGTGGATCTTTAAGAAACATCTTTCCTGATGTTGATACAAATGACACCACAAATGGTGGAAATGCTAGTGTAACTGTTCCTGCAAGAGGAATTAAAATATTTGTTCCAGATGCACAAGCAAAAGATTACTCAACTATTACCAACTATGTTTCTCCTGCTGAGTAATAAAAGCTAATTAAACATAATAATTTAAAAAATATAAAATAGATTGATAATCAAAAATATATTTGCTAAAAATATGTTTAACCATTTTTAGGGTGGATTTATGGATATGGAAAATTTAAACAATATCATTTTAGAAGATGATATATTAAAACAGTATCAAACAATTTTTGAGGATTATAAAAATAGTAATGGCAAAGTTGTTTATGTTGATCAGAAAAATAAAAATGAAAAATTAATGGATGGAAAAAGCTGGAAAACTGCATTCTCCTCTTTAGATAAAGGAATAGAGAGTGCAAATAGTGGAGACTCTATTTTTGTTGCTATGGGTGAGTACTCTCCTCAAAGTAATCATAATTTAATTTATGGAGAACATTTTAGAATAAAGGAGGAGAAAAATATCTCAATGTTTAATGAAAACCACTTTAGATTAAAAAATGGAGTCTCTATTTTTGGTGGATTTGATGGAACAGAGAGTGAAGTTTATCAAAGAGATATTAATAAAAATAAAACAGTATTAAAAGGAAATGGAAGACATGTATTATGTCATGTATGGGAATTGGAGGCAGGAAGAAATAAAGAAAAATGGCCAAAAATTGAAGGAATTGATTCAACTGCTGTATTAGATGGCTTTACTATAACAGGTGGCAATGCAAATTATGAAGGTAGAGATTACAGATCTTTCGGAGGAGGAGTTTTAAATTTAGGTGCAAAGCCTACATTTAGAAATTGTACTTTTAGTATAAATTTTGCAAGTTGCTCTGGAGGTGCTGTAGCAAACTTTTGTTCCCACCCAAAATTTTATAATTGTAATTTCATATCTAATAGTTCAAATGATTCTGCTGGAGCAGTTTTTAATCAGGGAGAATCATGTCCAACATTTTTTAATTGTATCTTTATATCAAATAGTTCAGAGTCTTGTGGGGCAATTTTAAATACAGAGAAATCTATTTCTAAATTTTACAATACTATGTTTATAGATAATATTGCAACTAAAGGTGATGGAGGTGCAGTAGGAGATAGCAACTCTCCTTCAAAATTTTATGGCTGTATATTTAAAAACAATAAATCTCTTCAAAATGGTTATCATGTCTCTATCTCACAATCAAAAACAGAGCTTTTTAAATCTATTTATATTGAAAATGGAGAGTTAAAAAATGAAACAAATGGAGTTTTTAGTTATAGTTCACAAAAAACAAGAATTTTTCCCGATTTACCTGATGATGCCAAAAGATTTATAAATCAGCAAAATGCAAAACTAAAAAATATAAAAAAATAGTAGTTTGTAATTATTACAGCCAGGAAAATGCCCAAATGCAGAAGAAAAAAGGGTATTGCAAGTGGTAAATACCCAAATGCAGAAGAAAAAGAGCAATTGCAAGTGGAAAAAACCCAATTGCAACAAGAAAAAAAGCAAATGTAACAGGAAAAAAGCCAAATGTAAGCAGAAAAAGAGGTAAAAATGCTAGTTTGTAATCATTACAGGCAGGAAAATGCCCAAATGCAGAAGAAAAAATGGTGTTGCAAGTGGTAAATGCCCAAATGCAGAAGAAAATGAGCAAATGTAAGTGGAAAAAACCAAATTGCAACAAGAAAAAAAGCAAATGTAAGTGGAAAAAAGCCAAATGTAAGCAGAAAAAAGGGTAAAAATGCTAGTTTGTAATCATTACAGCC
>JAFGXH010000233.1 GCA_016936735.1 bacterium | reverse complement strand
TTTTTTTAATTTTTAATTTTTATTTTACTTTAGAAAAGCTTTATGAAATCTTGACTATCTGTTACAACTATTTTAGAGTCATTTTCTGCCTCAAATTTGAAAAATCTACTCTTTTCAAAAAATTTGTAAAGATAAAATAGATAAAAATTCAGAATAAACATACCAAATATGATACCTCCACCCAAAAACATAAGTTTAATAGATGAAAGATAGAGACCATCCAATATGACTCTAAATCCAACAAAAACTATTGGAACTAATAGAACAAATAGGAGAAATAGATTATAATGAAAATAGAATTTCAATGGAGTTATTTTTATATCTTTTGTTTGATATGATTGATATATAACATCATCATTAAAAAGATATATTCTATTTTTGTCTCTTTTGAAAACTGTTTTATGTTTTAAAAATGGTTTGAAAAATGGAAATAAAAACTCATATATAAAAAAGATTTTCAAAAGTTTTAGTATTAAAAACTCACTTTTTTCAAGAATAGATCCCTTTGCTTCATAAACAGGATAGATAACAAGTTTCTGTTTTGTCACAGATGATATCTCAACTAATCTTTTTCTTGTTGATTCACCAATCATATCAAGATTTAACTCATCAATATCTGTATTTTGATATGAGTCTGGTAGAATCCATAAAAGTTGACTAAATTTTATCAAGTCATTATCCTCAAACACAGAGTCTATTTTATATAGAAACTCCTTAAATATCTCTGCTGTTATCTGATGCTCTTTTAGGTAATCTGTTAAAAAATGGTGATAGATTTTATGTAGATTTAAAACAAAAACATTTGGATCTCCAGATTTTAACTTTGTTTCAAATAGTTTCAAAGACATTTTAAAAATTTTATATATTACACTATTTTCATCTTTTGTATTAAACTTAAAAAGATAAAGATTTGCTATGAAAAAAAATAGATTTATCTCAATCTCTTTATCCTCATGTGTCTCAAAAAGATAGTTATGAAATCTTCCAATTAGTAGGTTAACAAATCTATCCTGATAGCCCTCTTTATATATTATATCAATAAAATAGTGAATAAGTTGATGAAAAGAGGTTTGTAAACTCTGATTTGTAACAGATGATGCTGACTCAATCATTGAAAATAACATCTGAAATATAAGATTCTCTCTCTCCTCTTTATTTTCAAATTTCTGCAAAATAAAAATGATAATAGGTGCAAAAATTGCAAAATCAGATTTCTCAATAAAATAGATAAGCTTTTTTAGGTCAGATAAATCTCTATCCTCCATTAATTCAGATGCCAAAAGATAGAAAAGATAGTGGTTCTCTTTGTTTAGTTGATAAAAATCAAATCTTAAAATAATAGATTTTAAAAATATAAAAAAATGCTCTGCATCAGATCTTTTTATATAGGAGATTAACTCATCCTCAAATTTAAAATATTGATTGAATATGATAGCATAAGATAAAAAGTAAACAACCTCACTACTATTATCCTCAACATATTTAAGATAGTTTTGTACAACAACAGTTTTTTTATGATTAATAATAAAATAGAATATGTTTGGATTTTTTGAAAACTTATAAAAATATTTTATCAAAAAGTCTACTCTAGAGCTATACTCAAGGTAGTTTTCAAGAAGATATATTGTCTCTTGATAGTTATCTTGAGATAGTTTCATATCTTTAAACTGATTATAACTATCAAAAGAGAGCTCTTTAATTGATTGCTCTTTTGGTAATCCCTGAAATATATTAAAAAAGAGGAGTTTATATATCTGCTCTAACTGTTCATCCTGAAATAGAGTCTCTATATACTCAAAAACAGTAAACTCTGTTTTTCTCTCAATAAAAACAATAATCTGATATATCTCTTTTAAAGATGATATATTATTTTGATCTTTAAATCTCTCATATTTTAATTTTATCCCAATAGTGATAAGATAGTTAATAAAAGATATCTCTGTTCTACTTTTCTCTTTACTCAAAAATAGATCAATCCAACATTTTATATCATCATCTATAACACCACCATACTTCACAAAATGAAGCTCAAAGCTCTCTAAATCAATATATGCTGATTGACCTCTTTCTAGCTCAAAAATGGCATCAACAAATGATAATGATACTCCATTTTTTAAGAGATGGTTCTTATATTTTTCAACCTCATTCTGAAGATTCATTCTTAAACCTTAATTGGGACTAATTTTAAAGATTTTAATATGATAAAATTCTCTCGACATTATTAAAAAAAGTATTTTCAAAATCACTATTTTCAATATTGATTGCAAAGTTCTTATGAAGATATATTGAGTTTGTAGGCATATCAAAAACATAAAGGTCAATATATATTCTTGCACCAGTTGATTTAGTTTTAAAAAGAATAAGCTGGTCAAATGGTAGAAGTTGTAGATATTTTAAAACAGAGCGAGGGAAAAGGGGTTTTGCTGAATCTGTAACCTGTTTAAGTGTTTTATGAAGAAGTTGAGCGTTTCTATTTGTTTCAAAAGGGACTAAAGGAGCATTTATAGGGTTCTCTTGAGGTAAAAGTGTAATAATTTCACCATAAGGAACATAACCATCAGCCTCTACCTTAATATAATGTTTTCCTACTTTTAAATTGTCTGAAAAATATGGTGTAACACCTGCAAATTTTCCATCAATATAAACTTTTGCCTCAACAGGTTCTGCACTTACAGCAATTGTTCCTGTATTAAACTCTACAACCTTCTTTTTTGCTTGTTTAAAAGATTTTAATATCTCTGGAGCAAAAAGGGTATTATTCATCTCAAAAGATTTATCTAAAACAACAATCTCCTGAAAATATTTATCAACATTTAAACCATCTCCAAGCATATTGCTTGCAGCATAATATGATTTTAAAAGATAAAGTTCATCTAAATCCTCAAAAAATTGAAAATGTGTTGAGAGATTTTTTATTAGCATCTCAATAAGTTGCATCGCTTTCTCAATTTTCAAGCCCTGATATAAAACTTTAACCTGCTCCATATTTTCTCTAATTTTATTCAGTTTTTCAATTGAATCTGGTTTCTCTCTCATCATAAACCAAGCATTTCGATCTACGTACTCAAATCTCTCCATTTTTTTAAGACTACTCTCTGCTAAATGAGAAACCATTGCAGTAACTTGATCATCACCACCTTTATCATTTATAACTACAGGATATGCCTTTATAACATCTAAATCATTATATTTTAGATGTATTATTTTCTCCTGTTTTTTTTCTCCACAAGATAATAAAAGCAACATAGTTATAAAGAATATTAATAGATTTTTCACAAACTCCTCCAATTACTAAACACAAATACAATAATAATCAAAATCTATTTTTTAATCAATTATTTTTTTTTAAAATCTATAAAATATACTATTTTATAGTAAAAATCTGTCCATGTGTTTTTCCTTTTTTATAAAAAATAGAGTTTTGTTGATAGAGATAATCAGATTAATCTAACATTGAAAGATATCGCTCACCATTATCTGGAGCAACTACAACAACAGTTTTACCTTTTCCCAATCTTTTTGCAACACGTAATGCAGCACAAATTGCTGCTCCAGATGATGGTCCAAAAAGAACTCCCTCTTTTTTTCCAATCTCTTTCATTGTGTTATAAGCATCCTCATTTGAGATTTTCTCAATTCCATCAATAAGAGTTGTATTAAGAATTGCAGGAACAAAACCAGCTCCAATTCCCTGAATTTTATGTGCACCAGGAGCACCTCCAGAGATAACAGGAGAGCCCTCTGGCTCAACAGCAATACATAAAACAGATTTTAATCGCTCTTTTAAAACAGTTGAAACACCTGTAAAAGTTCCACCTGTTCCAACTCCAGCAACAAAAGCATCAACTTTTGAATCCATATCAGATAAAATCTCAAGAGCAGTTGTTTTTACATGAACCTCTGGATTTGCCCCATTTTCAAACTGGAGTAACATATGATAGTTCTCATTTTCATCTCTTAACTGAGTTGCTTTTTGAATTGCCCCTCTCATTCCATCTGCTCCGGGAGTTAAAACAATTTCAGCACCATAAAGAGCCATAAGTTTTCTTCTTTCAATACTCATTGTCTCTGGCATTACTAAAATAACATGATAACCCTTTGCAACACCAACCATTGCAATTCCAATTCCTGTATTTCCAGATGTTGGTTCAACAAGAACTGTTTTTTCTGGAGATATTACCCCTTTTTTTTCAGCATCCTCAATCATGTTTAAAGCGATTCTATCTTTGACACTTCCACCAGGATTAAAATACTCCAATTTTACATAAACATCAGCCATATCCTCTTCAACAATTTTCCCAAGTTTTAAAAGAGGTGTTTTTCCAATCAATTTATAAATAGAATCAGCAATTGCCATAGTATATCCTAAAAAGTTACCAAAACAAAACAATAAAAGATGCAAAAATATTTCAAAAATAGTTCATAAATATTATTCAATGTTGTATAGAATTAACTATTGACCAAACTCTATTTTGATTATCAATAATAGCAATAACTCCAACCCCTTTTGCAACAATAAGTTTACTATATTTTATCTCATTTGTTAAACTATTTGTATAAGTTTCACTATTCTCAAAAACTTTTACCAAATCATAATTTACCCCATTCAAACTATAGTTACCCATTGATTTTTGAATAGACTCTTTTGATGAAAATAGTATTTCTCCATCATTAAATTTAAAAATATACTCCTCTGATGATAAATCTCCTGAAGAGATATATAGTTTACAACTAAACAAACTAGTTTCATTATAACCACCATTTATAGTGATAAAACCATCACAATTACCAGCATCACTAAAACCTTCAGCACTATAAACTTGAGAAACCCTTTTTATTGGTAAAATAATTGAATGATTAAGCTCTTGATTTAAAAGGATAATACTACTTTCCTCTTTATATGGAACCCATTTTAAACCATCTCTATTAAATGAGGCACACTCATCAGAAATAGATGCTGAAGCTATTATTAAAACTTGATTAGCCTCTGTGCAAGATATTAAGAATATTATAAATATTAGATTTACTAAATAGAGATGTTTAATCATGATATCCTTTTCTTAAATCTCTTCAAAATTTTGACTCTTTTTTAATTACAAATAGATATAATAATTTTAATAAACTATTTTTTTAAATGAACAAAAATATCTATCACTTTCAGCGGGTTAAAACCCGCTGTTCATTTATTTTTATGCACAGCAAGATATAAAAATTAATATTCTTTTATTTAGATAATTGCTATAAACTATTTTTATATCAACAACCATCTTTACTTTTTATTTTAATAGTGTTTATATCATTTATTGCTTGATTAATAATTGACCAAACTCTATTTTGATTATCAATAATTGCAATAACCCCAACCCCTTTTGCAACAATAAGTTTACTATATTTTATCTCATTTGTTAAGCTTTTTGTATAAGTTTCACTATTCTCAAAAACTCTTACTAATTCATAATTTACACCATTTAAACTATAATTCTCTATTGATTTATGAGAGGATTCACTTGATGAAAAAACTATATCTCCATCATTGAATTTAAAAGTATACTCCTCTGATGATAGATTCCCAGATGATATAAAGGCATCATAATTAAATAGATAATTTTCAGCATAAACACTATTTATTGAAACAAAGTCCAAACAACCACCACAATCATTAAATCCCTCATAGCTACTTGTATGAGAGACAGAGATTTTTACTATTGGTAAAATAATAGAGCTATTTAACTCCTGATTATAAAGAGTTATAGAGCCACCCTCTTTATATGGAATCCATTTTAAATTATCTTTGTTAAATGAGGGACAATTCTCAGTACAAGATGTTAAAAATATTACTAAAAATAGAGTAAATAGTAGATTTAATAAACAGAATTTTTTAATCATAATATCCTCACAAATAAAATATAAATCATTTTAACAAAAAACAGAAAAATTGCAAATTTTATAACCAATCTCTTTTAGCTAAAGGGATTTAATTATAAAAAGAGAAAATATAAAACAATTTTAATAAATATTAAGAATGAATTTGAATTTAGAAACTAAATTATCTATAATAGCATTGTCTTATTTCTTTTTGGAGTTTACATGAGAAAAAATATAGTTGTTGCAATTGATGGTCCTGCTGGTGTTGGAAAAAGCTCTGTTAGTTTTCAGGTTGCTAAAAAACTTGATATTATGCTTATTGATACAGGTGCAATGTATCGCTCTGTTGCATTAAGAGCATTTAACTCTGAGATCTCTAATAATACACCTGAAATACTCGAACTTGCAAAAAACTTAAACTTCTCATTTAAAATTGAGAATAATAAAAACATTGTCTTTGTTAATGGAGAGGATGTTTCTGCTCTTATAAGAACAGAAAATGTTTCTAAATTGGCAACAGATGTTGCAAAAAATGGTGATTTAAGAAAAATATTAGTTGAAAAACAACAAAAACTTGCAGAAAATAGCTCTGTTGTTATGGAGGGAAGAGATATTGGAACTGTTGTTTTTCCAAATGCAGATGTAAAAATATTTTTAAGTGCAACACCAGAAGTAAAGGCTCAAAGAAGATATAAAGAGTTAAAAGAGAAAGATCCATCTGTTTCATTTGAGTCTATTCTTGAGGCAATGGTTCTCAGAGATAAACAGGATTCAGAAAGAGCAGAAAGCCCTCTTAGAAAAGCTGATGATGCAGTTGAAATTGATACAAGTGATAAAACAATTGATGAGGTTATCTCAAATGTTTTATCTGTTATTGAAACAAAAATATCTTAATCTTTTTTTGATG
>JAFGXH010000026.1 GCA_016936735.1 bacterium | reverse complement strand
GTGCGAGTAAGAGGGGGCTAGGGGGTGAGGGGAAAAGAAAAAAATAGTTTTTTATCTAAAATTTAAATTCCGCTGAATAGTTACAAAGAGAGTGTTTTATAAATTTATTATTAAAAATCAGGTTATATTCTAAATAGTTTGGAGGTTATTAATGGATTGTAGTTTTACAGCAGATAAAGGATATTTTAGATATCGTTCTGCAGCAATAATAGTTGAGAATAACTCTATACTTATGGCAAAAAATGATGTTGATGATTATTACTACTCTGTTGGAGGAGCTGTGAAGCTACATGAATCAGCAGAGGAGGCAGTAGTACGTGAAGTATTTGAAGAGACTGGAGTAAAATATGAGATTGATAGAGCTCTTTTTATTCATGAAAATTTTTTTAAAGGTTTTAATAGTGATGCTGATCTAAAATGCCATGAAATTGCAATCTATTTTTTAATGAAACCAAAAGGAGATCAGATTTTGAATGATACAGGCTATGTTTATGATGGGGTTAGAGAACGAATGTTTTGGCTTCCAATAGATAGATTAGATGAGTATAAGCTATATCCATTATTTTTTAAAGAGGAGCTTTTTAATATAACAAACTCTATAAAACATATAAAAACAGAGGAGTATAATAGATTTGAGTAGGCTTTTATTTAAAAAATTTGATAAATAAAATATGTTTTTCTACTTTTTTAGTAAAAAATATTCCACGTGGAACATTTTTATCTTAAATAATTAAAAATATTTTGATGAAGCGGATGAAAAAAAAGAGTAATTTAAATCTATCTGAATTAATAAAAAATTATATTTTATCAAATATGGAGTCTGATATTGAATTAGATATTTATAAAAATCTTTGGGATTTTAAGGTGAAATCTCTTTTATTTAATAAAGCTTCAGAGTTTTTTAGAGACTATCTTCAACTAAAAACTGCAAAATCAATAAAAATAGTAAGTGATGATGATATAAAAAATATATATCAACTATTTAAAAATTTTATTGCAAATAGATTTACAAACTATAAAGAGTTTATTAATGATGTTGTTGATTATGTTAAATATTATAAATGGATAATTGATGATAGGATAACTGATAAAATATTAAATGATTTAAATAAAAATCTAGAGATTGTTGAATTGATTAAAAATATTTTTCATGATATTAAAGCAGAGGCATTTAAACCATTAGTTTTAGGTTTACTATATTATCATCAATCAGATGTTAATGGATTAAAGTTTAGTGATGATTTACTTATCTCTATTCTTAAAACTATTCATACATATCTGATTCGTCGTCGTATTTTAGGGCTTAAACAGGGTGAAAACAGAGATATTATATCATTATGTACTCAAGTAGAGAATTTGGGTGATTCAAATGTTAAAATTATTGATTTGCTCTCCTCTTTGTCCTATTGCACTCGATTTCCCAATGATAATGAGATAAGAGAAAAGTTTGTATTAATAGATTTTGATGATAATTTAAAAAAATATCCCAAATTTATATTAGAAAAAATCGATGAGTATGCTAAAACTCATTCTATTAAAATAGATAGATTAAATATAGTTAACTATTTTTTAGAGATATTTTCATTACCAGATTCCTATAAAAATAGCTCAAACTGGAGGAGTAAAATTGAGCAAGATAGAGACTATTGGTATCTTTTTACAAGATAAAGGGGATAAAATATGGAATATATTGATTAAAAAGCTAAATTAATTGCAACAAAAAGTTTAAAAGGATAAAACAATGGATAAACTAAATTGGATAGCATCAGCAGGAGGACCTCTTGTTTTTATTTCAGATAATATTGTTAAAAAATGGAGTGGAGTATTAATAAGAGGTGAATTTTTGAAAAATAATATTGATGTATCAAATAATTTTATGGATCCTGATGAAACCGATTATGGAAAAGCATGTTTAGTTGATGATTATTTAGGAGTTTTAACTATTGATAATGAAAATCTGCTTATACTTGGAGAGGAACCACTTATTACAACATTTTTAAAATCTTTTAATAATCAATATATCTTTGTAAGATGCTATTATAGTGATGATGATGAAGAGGCTCTTGATGACTATTTGCAAAAACTTGATTTAAATGAGATTCATAATTGGATTGAATCAATTATGTTCGAAATTCTCTCTGAAACACAATATCTTTTTGATTCTGCTGAATATTTTGACTCTTTATCTCAAGAAAATTTAGATTTTCTAAAAATAACTGTTAAAAAGGGGATATATAAACTATTCACATCCATTTATGAACCAAATAGTGAAACTAAACTTATTATTCATAAATTTGAAAAAATATAGATTTTTTAAATGAGATTGAAAGAGATGTTGAGTATGCTATCTCTTTATTTGAAGAGCTTATAGATATTGATAAAAGTTATTTTATGAAAGAGGAGTATTTTCTATTCCTTATTGATTACTATAAGGGATTTGCATATTACTATTTGGGTTATATCTATAAATATGGAGTTGGGAAAATAAAAGATTTAGAAAAAGCAAAAAAATTTTTTGAAATTTCAAAAAATTTTAATAATGAGCACTCTAAAAAAGAGTTATTAAGTTAATTTATCATAAAAAAATCTAATTTGAAATCATTACAGCCAGGAAAATGCCCAAATGCAGAAGAAAAAAGGGTGTTGCAAGTGGTAAATGCCCAAATGCAGAAGAAAAAGAGCAAATGTAAGTGGAAAAAACCAAATTGTAACAAGAAAAAAAGCAAATGTAAGTGGAAAAAAGCCAAATGTAAGCAGAAAAAAGGGTAAAAATGCTAGTTTGTAATCATTACAGCC
>JAFGXH010000232.1 GCA_016936735.1 bacterium | reverse complement strand
TTTTTAACAAAAAACTTTATTTTTCTTTATCTAAATCATATACTTTATTCAGGAATCAATCTGTTCAGATTATCTTATATATCATTTTGGGGAGGTGTTATGAGATTTTTAATTCTGTTGTCTTTAGTTTTAACTCAATTCTTTATCTATTCTAAAGAGGAGATTCGTCTTTTGCATACTAAAGTTAGTCAAGTTCGTGCTGGTGAACCTGTAAGGCTTGAGGCAAATATTGTTAATGCTCAATATGTTAACTATATTATAGTTAACTATAAGTACGAGAATGAGAAATATTGGTCTCAAATTGAGATGACTCCACAAGAGGGAAAATTTGCATGTGAGATACCTCCTTCAATTAGTAACATATCAAGCTTAAGTTATTATATTGAGGTTTTCGATGTAGATGAAAAAATTTCAGCAAATTTTGCAACTAAAAAAGAGCCTCAAACAATTCAGATAAAAGAGTCCTCTAATGAAAATGCAAAACGTTCAATAACAATTGAAAGTAAAGATAAAAACATTGAGATTAGAACAATTGATGAGGATTTTGAGATTTATATAAGTGAACTTGAGAGTCAATATAATACAGGTGTTGTAACAGCCTCAAAAAAACTTCAAAAATCAACAGATGCACCAGCAACAATTCATTTAATAACAAAAGAGATGATTAAACGTCGAGGTTATGAGTATCTTCAGGAGCTTTTAGAGGATATTCCTGAAATAGAGATACAAAAAAAATCAAATGCAGAAACATCAAACATTATCACAATGAGAGGTGTTACAGGAAACTCTAAATTTGTTTTACTTTTAAATGGTTTTAGAATAAGTTCACCAACAGGAACTCCACATGCAATAACAACTAACTTTCCCCTTATAAATATTCAACGAGTTGAGGTTATTTTAGGACCAGCATCAGCACTTTATGGAGTTGATGCTTTTAGTGGAATTATTAACATTGTAACAGATGATTTCTCTGGTGTTCAAACAAAAGGTAGTTATGGAATGTTTAACTCAACAGGAGACTATTTTCTTGGTGGAGTTAATCAAGATGAGTTTAAAATGATGATAACAGGCTATTACTATCAATCGGATGAACCAAATTTAGCGGAAAAATATAAAGGTGTATATGATGGTTTTGATTACTATTTTGATAAATATAAACAGGATGGAAGTGTAGTTGATTTTGGTATTCCAGATAGAAAAATCAATATTTTTCCATATGAACAACCATCATACTCCTATTTTATAAATGGAATAATTAAATTCTCTAATTTTGAGGTTGGATTTACGAGAAATAAGGAGAGTCATATCTCATCTGGTGGTATGAGACCAGAGTACTATCCATATGTAAAAGAGAATATATATGAGGTTATACTTCAATCTGCTTATGG
This sequence comes from bacterium, assembly GCA_016936735.1. GTDB lineage: Bacteria > UBP6 > JAFGXH01 > JAFGXH01 > JAFGXH01 > JAFGXH01. Next base: position 25,141 of record JAFGXH010000232.1, on the reverse strand, counting down.
AAAACACACTTTTAGCAACTCATCTGGAAAATGGGGATTTGAAAGCTCTTTATGGTATGGTAGCTATCAAGTTACTCCAGATACACAGTTTTATAACTCATTTACAGGATTTGATCCAAAAGGTGGTTTTAAATATGCTGAAGGCTCTATTTTTCGTATTGAGGAACAGTTTAATATAAATTTTACAAAAGAGCTATCTTTGATAGTTGGAGTCTCATTTGATGATATTCATGATCTACCAAAAACAGGTGATTTACCACATAAATTTGATCCAAATATTCCTGCTGATGACCAAGATTTATACTATATGGGAACACATCTTCCAAATAATGGGAATTCAAAAATTATGCAGGATTTTTATAACATTCACTATCAAAATTTTGGCTCTTATGCACAAATTCAGGGAGATTTTCTTGATAAAAAACTTTTAACAACTCTTGGAGCACGTTTTGATTATAACACACGTTATGGAAAAAGTTTTAATCCAAGGGCTGGAGTTGTTGTTCATCCAACAGACAAATCAACAATTAAACTACTTTATGGAGAGGCATTTTTAGCTCCATCCCCTTATGAGGCTTATCAACACTATGGCTCTTTTGTTCCTGTAGATCAAGATGGTAACTTTAGCATTGATGAGAATTTTGATAGATTTATTGGTCCATTTTGGCATCTACCAAACAAAAATCTTAAACCAGAAAAATTAAGAACTTTAGAGGGTGGTTTTTCTATCTTTGCAACAGATAATATTTTTATTCAATTGAATGGATTTTATACACAAATTGATGATCTTGTTCTTTACCAAACTCAATTAAATCAAAAATTTAAAGGAGTTGATGTTTCTGTTGCTCAAACACCACAAAATACAGGAAGTGCAACTATTTTTGGTGGAACTGCAAAAATTGATGGAATATTTAAATTTTCTGGAGTTATGTTAAATCCATATATCTCATATTCATTAGTTGATGGAACAGTAGAGGGTGTTGAGCGTGGGGTTGATAAAGTTGATATAACAATTCCATATACAGCAAAACATACAATAAAGGGTGGTATTGATGTTGAGTGGAGTGGATTATCTCTATCTTTAAGAGGATTATATAGAACTAAAAGTTATCATCAAGATTTAGTTTATGCTGATGATGGTACAATTACAACTGGTTTAGATAATCCCCAAGTATCAAATGACTCCTATTTTGTTTTAAATGGATATATATCATATCTAATATTTGAAAATAAAGGCTTTAATTTTTCAGTTTTCTCAAAAGTTACAAATATTCTTGATTCACGCTACTATAATGTATCAATTGGTGGAACAGAGTCTTTTGATAAAACACCTCAAGATCCAATTAAATTTATGGGTGGGGTTATTTTTGAATATAAAATGTAATTAATTATTGGCTTTTTCATCTTTTTCTGGAGTTAACTGCTGAAAATCTTTTTCAGTAAACTCCATCATAAAAAGAGAGTCTCTATACATTGAACCATCACTTTTAAATTTAACACTACCTGAAACAGTATTAAAATTTGTTATCAATAGTTTTTCAACGATTTTTTCTCGAATATTATCTGGACTCTCAATTGATGAGTATATTTGAGAGAGAATCTCCATTATTTCATAACCATAAAGAGCAAAAACAGTTGCAGGACGTTTATATGTTTGAGCAAATTTTGATGTAAATTTAACAACAGAATCATCTTTTAAATATGGATGATAAACTGTTGGAAATATTGCCCCCTGAACATATTTTCCAGATGCCTCAGCAATAATTTGTGATGCCCAAGTCTCAGAACCAAGTAGTTGAACAAATTTTAAATCAAAATTTTTATCTTTTGCTTTCTGTTTTGCAAGAAACTGTTGCCACTTACTTGGTGTTTTAAAGTTAATATCATAAAGGGCTAAATATGGTAAAACCAATGCAATCTTTTTAGCTGAATCTGGAATATAGATTGCATCAAAATCTATTATTGGTTCAACATCTTTTTCAAGTGATTCAAGCTGTTTTTGGCGTTGATATCCCTCATATTTATCCATTATCTCACGTTTTTTATTAACATAATCTGCTCTTAAAGCCAGATTATATCTTCCAACAAGTTTTTTAGCAGGATCTATATACTCATCTTTATTATGAGAGTAGTGTTGAACTGCTGTTACAGTTCCACCAAATTTCTCAACAGCATGCCAAAAGGCAATCATATTTTTCTCACCATAAGATGAGTTTGGATAAAAAATAGCAAATTTTTTCAATCCTAATTTTTCAATAGAGTATTTTGCAAGATACTCTGTTGAGTTTTCAAGAGATGTAAAATAGCTAAAAACATGTTTTCCAAAGCCAGAAGTCTCATCATCATTTGAGATAGCAATAAAGGGAATATTAAATCGTTCTGTTATTAAGGCAACTTTTTGGGTATTTGCTCTTCTTATTGTTCCAATAATTAAAGATACATTATCCTCAAAAATAAGCTCCTCTGCAGCTTTTTGAGTTGCATCTTCTGATGCATCTGTCTCTTTAATAATAAACTCAATATCAATATTTAGAACATGTTTAGCTAATCGAATACCATACTCTATATCCTCTGCTAAACGTTTATATTTACTATTTTTTGGTAGAATAATACCTATTTTTTTACTATCAACAATTAAACTTTTATTTAAAAAACTCTCTATATCTCTTATTTTTTGAGGTGTAGCCTCTGTTGTAGGATATTTTTGAATTGTACGCTTAAGAAGCTCTAACTCTCCTATATGAAATAGTAAAGCAACTAATTGATCTTTTTTTTCTAAATTTTTAGAAAAATCTAGTTTATCCCAATTATCAAATATTAAAGATATATTTTCAGAGTTGATATCTAAATTTTCTACTGTTGGTAGTTTGGGTTCCTCATTTTTTTTATCTACTTTATTAACATTTTGGCTATTATTATCTGTTGAGTTATTATTATTTTCATTACCATCTTTCTTATCACTATCCTGTTTTTTATTTTTGTCCACATTCTCAATTTTTTTATCATTATCTTTTTTGATAATTTTATTATCTGTTCCACAGCCAAAAATAGCTATAACAAGAGTTAAAATAATGATATTTCTCATTGTCTCCTCATAAAAAAATATGTTTAATTTTCAGATAAAAGAGAGTTAATCTCCTCTTTTGTTAAATATCTATACTCTCCAGCCTTTAAAGTTCCCAACTCAATAGAGGCGATTGCAATACGTTTTAACTCTACAACATTAGAGTTGAAAAAAGCAAACATTTTTCTAATTTGTCGATTTCTTCCCTCATGAATTTTTACAATATACTGAAATTTATTAGATATTTTTTTATCAAACTTAATAAATGATTTTGATGTTAGCTTATCATCTACTAAAACTCCATCAGAAAAGTTTTTTAACTCTACTTCAGAGAGTTTTTTATCAACAGTAACAGAGTATGTTTTAACTTTTTCGAATGATGGATGCATCAATTTATTAGCAAAATCACCATCATTTGTCATTAATAAAGCACCTTCACTTTCATAATCTAAACGACCAACAGGATATAATCTAACAGAAAATTTTTTAAAAAATTTAGAGACAGTCTCTCTTTTTTGTGGGTCTGATAGTGTTGTAACAACATATTTGGGTTTATAAAATAGAATATAGTAGAGTTTCTCCTCTAATTTTAGAATTTTACCCCCAATTTTAACTTTATCTTTATCTAAATCGATTTGAGTTGATAAATCTTTAACACAAATACCATTTACAAAAACATCTCCATTTAAAATATACTCCTCCGCTTTTCTTCTTGAGCAAAAGCCTGTTTGGGATATATATTTATTTATTCTAACTAAATTCATAAGAAACCAGAATAGAATCAAGTGTGACATTATACATTATCTTAAAAATATGTCTACAATTTTCTTAAAGTTTATCTGTTTTATCATTTTTTTGTTGGGAACAAAAATTTTTGTTCCTTACAGATTTTTCGAGTAGAAATAAAATCTTGAATTTAAATCCTCTATTTTGACAAAAGAGTCAAATTATAAAAGGTTTTTAACAAAATCGGCAGTAATTACAAACTCTTTTCCTTTTGAACGTGGAGCCTCAAATTTTAAAGAGAGAGCGATCCTATCAATAACACCCCGAAGTCCTCTTGCACCTAATCTTTTTTTATGAGCATGTGATGCAACAATTTTTAAAGCCTCATCTTCAAAAATCAGAGTTGATTCATGAAATGATATATATTTTTTTAATGAGGATATATATGGATTGCTTTCTGTTTTTAATATTTGAAAAAGTTCCTCCTCTGAAAGCTCTTTTAGAGCAGCAATAGATTGAATTCTACTAACCAATTCAGGAATAATACCAAAAGCAATAATATCTTCATGAAGAGCCTCTTGAAAAATAGCATCTTTTGATATTTCACTCTGTTTTCCATATCCAATCTGTTTTTGCTGCATTCTTTTTTTTATAATCTCCTCAAGCTTTACAAAAGCTCCAGCAAATAAAAATAAAATGTTATCTGTTTTAAGTTGAATTCGAGAGGCATCTCTATCAAATCCAGCTTTACAAATATGATTTCCCCCCTCAATTAATTTAAGAAACTCCTGCTGTAATTCAACACCACCAACAGAATCATGAGAGGAACCATCAACCATTTTATCAAACTCATCAACAAGAATAATTCCATTCTCAGCTTTTGACAAATCTCTATTTGACTCGATATATAATCTTGTTAAAACATCCTCTAATCTTGTTCCAACATATCCAGAGGATACCATACCTGCTGCATTTGCAACAACAAAAGGGAAGTTCATTGATTTTGCTAATTCAGAAACCATAAAGGTTTTTCCGCTTCCTGTTGGACCAACTAAAAGCAGATTAGGTTTTAAATATGATGAGTCATCTTTTTTTATAATTAAATGTTCATAAAAAGCAAGAACCAATCTTTTTTTTGCCTCATCTTGACCTACAGCCTTCTCATTAAGGTTTTTTAAAAGAGAATCTGGATTAATCTCTGTTGAGTTTTGTTGAGAAATATTATTTTTCCAATCCTCTAAATCTGTTAACAAATCATCAATTTGCCACTGTTTCATTTGAGGAATGTTCTCTAATATTTTTAATTTTTGTTGATATGTAAACTTCTCTGTTGCCTTTATTAGGACAAGCAATCTCTCCTCGTCAAAAATTAGTTGATGAGGTGGTATTTTAAAATCATCCATAAAACCCTACTTACTCTCTAAAAAAATTATATCAAAAAAAATATACAAATACAACATAATCATAAATTTTTTGTTTTCAATTATAAACAAATAGAGTTTACAAAAATATCCCAAAACTCTATTTATCAATAATCCATTATTATTAAAATTAAAAATTTGTATTTTAAGATATTTTTTGTATAATAAATTAAATTTATTATTGTGGTCTCATGTTTCTTAGTAAAGTTAACTCAGGTAAAAAAGAGCAAATAAAGATTTTGCTTTACACATTGGATAGTTATAATAAATCATCTTTTGTTAATATGGTTCAAAAAATAGGAATGAAAAATATCTATTTTACAAACGATTTCACTGAATGTGAAGCCATATTAGAGCGAGAGGAGATAGATCTTTTTTTTTTAGAGGTTGATATTTTCATAGCAACTATTCAAGATAGTATCTATAGGTTTAGAAATCATAAAATATTAAGGAATATTCCTTTAATATTTATTACATCTGATACCGATTATAAAACACACACTTTTGCACAAGAGATAGGATTTGAATCGGTACTAATAAAACCATTTAATTTAGAGTCTGTAAAACAGATTTTACAAAACCTATTTGAGCAGTATGATCAATCAAAAAGCTGGTATATTCTTAATTCAATAAAAAAACTTTTAGAGGATAACCAACTTGATATTGCAGAGAAATATATTAAAAATATTGAACAAAAAATAAATGATTATTATATAAAATATTTAAAAGCTCTTCTTTTTTATAAAAAAAAAGAGTATCAAAAAGCAATAAAAGAGTTAAAACTGCTATTGCTTTTTAAAACAAACATGATAGAGGCTCATAAATTGGCAATGGATTGTTATTTAAAACTTGAAGAGGAGAATCATTATATTGAGAGTTTAGAGAAAACTCTTGAGTTATCTCCTAAAAATCCAGAACACCATTTTGAAGCGGGTAAATTCTATCTTGAAAAAGATAATATTACAAAGGCTGAAAAACATTTAAAATATGTAGAATCAATAATTCCCAAAACAGATGGATTAAGTGGTGCTTTAGGTAAATTATATGTAAAAAAAGGTGATTTAGCAAGAGCAGAGAGATATTTTTCAAGAGCAGATAAGAATGCAGAGCAATATTCTGTTAAAGATTTAAATCAAATTGGACTTGATTATAAAAAACAAAAAGCATATAATCAGGCATTAAAATATTTCTATCAAGCAGTAGAGATATTGAATAAAAATGGGGAAAAAAGCGACAAAGTGTTATTTAACATTGCCTCTGTATATTTTGAAGATGGTGATTTTGAAAAGGCAAACTATTTTGCAAAACAGGCATTACAGCAGAATCCCTCATTTAAAGAAGCTCAAATGCTACTATACAAAATAGTTTTAGAGGTAACATTAAAAAAAAATGAATAAAATTTTTTATTATACGTCTAATAGGATGGCACTTTGAAGTATAGTGATAAAGGTTTAGTGTCTAGGATAAAAGTGAATGATCAACGTGCCTTTAAGGAGCTGGTTAATAAATACCAGAGTAAAATCTTTATGATTGCATATGGTGTCTTAAAGAACGAAGATGATGCCTATGATGCAGTTCAAGAGGTTTTTTTGAAGGTGTATAAATATATCCAAAATTTTCAAGAGAACTCAACTCTTTATACTTGGATATATAGAATCACCTATAATGTAAGCATTGACTTATATAGGAAGAAAAAGGGTGAATACTCTGTAGAGTTTGGAGATTCAAGTAAAATTGATCCAAATTCAGACTCTCTATCTCGAAGAGTTATAACACCCTCAGAAAAAGCAGAACAAAAGGAGTTGTCTGAGCAACTTGAGTTTGCTATTTCTCAATTATCAGAAGAACATAGAACAATACTTGTTCTTCGTGAGTTTGAGGGTTTATCTTATGATGAAATTGCAGAGATAACCTCAACACCAAAAGGAACTGTGATGAGTAGACTATATCATGCACGGTTGAATTTGAAAAAATTTTTAGAGGAATTTGTATAGGAGGTCGATATGCGTTGTGATATTGTTAAAGAGAGATTATCGGCCTATATGGATGGAGAGCTCCCACATAATGAGATGCAGGAGATATCTCTTCATTTAGAAGGGTGTGAATCTTGTGCAAAAGAGTTTGAATCTTTAGAGACTTTAAGTGATAGTCTTAATAACTATTTTGAAATGGTCTCAAAAAGAGTATCTCTTGACTCCATTTATGATAATGTAATGGAGAAAATAGAGAAAGAGAAAATTAAACCTGTTTTTAAAGATGAAAATGAGGGTTGGATGATGAGATTTATAAAATCTCTTCTTCAATATTCACCAACATTTGCATCTATTGCTGCAATACTAATTATTGCTTTTGCTCTTTTACCAAATCAGCATGATAATTCAAAATCATCAAAAGGTGAGAGTGTTAGTGTTGAGTCTCTTGAGTATAGTAAATTTAATGCAATGATTTACAAAACTAAAGAGCAAAATAAAACAGTTATATGGCTTTTTAAACAGGAGAATGATGATGATGAGTTTGATGACTCTATTTAATCTCTCCAAAAAAATTTCAAAAAATATATTTTTTATTGAATATTTTTTATTAAATGATGTCTATAGTATTACTTGAGTTATAACTCTTTTTTACTGTTTTTTTATGGAGGTTTTTATGAAAACTGCGAAAATGTTACTTCTTGCAATTTTTAGTCTTGTTTTTGCAATGGGTTGTGAAGTTGCAAAAGATACTTGTGAAAGCAATGCTGATTGTGATTCAGGTGATGCTTGTTACGCTGGTTACTGCTCATCTGTTGTTCCAAGTGGAGAAATGTATATTAAACTTGACCTTGTTAATCAGGATAATGTTCAAGAGTATTTGCCTTGTGCTTCAACAGATGTTGACAAAGTTGAGATTAGTTTTAAAAGAGGTACATTTACTCTTCCTGAAGTTGATGAGAATGGATTTGTTGGTGGAACTAAAGATGGTGTTAAATTTAGATATAAAACAACAATTGGTTGTGAGAATTTAAACTCAACAGACCTTTCTGAACTCTCTCTAGGTTACTATTTTGGTGGTAATGAGAATGAAGCAACAGCAATGGGACCTTTCCAACAGGGAAAATCATATGTTATGGTTGCCCGTTTTCTAAGTGCTAATAACACAGAGGTTTTAACACAAGAGTTTGATGTTAATGCAGAGATTATTGGAACAACTCAACCAGAAATAAATAATACTGTTAAAGTTGAAAAAGTTGTTTTTGCTGATTTAACAGTTAATTTTGAAGTTAATCAAGGTGGCGATGAGTATAAAGATTCATCAGCATGTGGAACTCTTGGAATCGAAAAATTCTATGTTCTTCGTGATGCTCTTCCAGATACAGATAACACATATCTTGATTATGAAGAGATTAGTTGTTCATCTGCTTGGAGTTATATTGAAAGACTTGACTCTGCATATAATGGTTCTTTAAATATCTATGCAGTAGACTCTCTTAATGAAAAACTTTTCAAATATGAGGGAACTCTTAATGTTACTCAAGAGCAATTTGATACAGGTGCTGTTACTAAAACAATAACACTTCAACAGGTTTCAAACAAAAAATAGTTAAATTATGCTAGTTTTATTAAACTAGCATTTTAATAATAGTTTTTAGGGGAGTTTTAACTCCCCTTTTTTTTGTGAGGAGTACATGAAAAAAATATCTATCATTTTAATAGCATTTCTATTAATTATCCAATTTAACTCCTGTACATTAGATAATGCACTAATAGTTGCTGGAGTAAATGAGGAACAAAGTGATGATACATTTGCAGCAAAAGAGGTTGAAAATGAGCCTCAAGAGAAAAAATCATCAAAAAAATCTGTTAATCCATTTGATAACTATATTGAAAAACAGGTTGGAGGTTATGTTAATGGACAACTTCAGCCTCAATTACTAAAAATATATGTCTCTTTTATTTTTTATTATGCCTTTTTTAATGGCTTTTTAGTTTATGATTTGTCTCCATATAAAGAGGGAGAGTGGACTAAAATTGATGTAAAAGCAAAAGATGATAATAATGAAGAGAGTGTTGTTTATATTGAAAAAGCCTTTATAAAAAGAGAGGCTGATAAATCAGAGTGGTGGAAAGTTAAATATACAAATCCAAAAGATAATCAATCTCTTATTATTGAGGCTCTATTTTCAGGTGCAAATGATGGAAAAGTTCTAAAAATATTAGCAAAATTTCCAGATAGTGAAACTCAAGAGATAAAAGTAGAGGGTGATGATACATATTTTATTAAACCAATAGCATTTAGTAGTGAATTTAATAAAAATATTATTAAATCATCATTTGCATTAAATGTTGGAAATCTAAAAGTAGATACAAAAAAAATAACATTTGTTGAACCAGTAACAGATAATAGTTATGAGTGGTATTTTTCAGATAAAATTCCAGGAAAACTTGTAAAAGTTTTATATAAAGAGGGTGAAAAAAGTGTTCAATTAAGAAAAGAGAGTGGTGAAAATGAGGCCAGAGCAAACTATTTTTCGTCAACAGTTGTTGAGTATGGAAAAAATGCTAAATTTGAGTTAAATAAATAGTAGATATTTACTGTTTTTCTTGATATTCATAACACTCAATATTCTCTTTTAAAGCCTTATCTAAAGAGTATCTCTTCCAAAGTTTTAGATCTTTTTTAATTGATAATGGATTTTGATTATTTTTTATATATGTTTTTATTGATTCTACTATATCTGAATTAAAAGAGTCTATTTTTATAATAGAGTTACTTGGAATAGATAAATCTCCCTCATAAAAATAGATAAAAACAGTAGTTTTATCACCTTTTTTCAATTTTGAATTGTAAAAGCAGTCTGATTTAAAAAATAGTTCACTATTTTTATCTAAATTAGAGTTAATTATATTTTTAATTGATTCTGATAATTTAGTTTTCTCAATATTATTTACAACTAAAATCTCCTCAACTTTAATAACACCATTTTGAGGAATGTAAAGTTTTTCAAATTTTTTATACTCCTCAATGTCTGATTGAATTGGTTCTTCAATATCATCAACAGTTCCAAGAAAAACCATTGAATATTTTTCACCACAAAGAGATATAAATGGACCTCCAGATGGCCACCAGTAGGTGTATGGAACATTAAAAATGTTTTCTTTTTTATCCTGAATATTAATTTCAGTTTTAGAATCAATATTTTTATCTTTTTTAATCTCACTTTTAGTAGTTTGAGTCTTTGTTTTTTCTGTTAACTCATCTCCCCTTAAAATTATTGAGATTAATATTGATAACATTAACAATATATAGATAAATATTTTCAAATTCCCTCCAATTTTTATTAGCTATTTATCATAATAAAACATACCTAAACCATCTCCAATTGGAAGCCAATAAAAAACACCATCTTTTCTTAGAAAAAGAGATTTTGATAAAGAGTCCATTGCCTTACTTTTACTATTAGTTTTATTAAGAACCCCCCCCCTCAAAAAAAGATTATCAAGAATTATCACACCTTTGCCACTTTTTTTATCAATTATTGTATTAAAATATTCTCCATAATACTCCTTTTGAGCATCAATGAAAAATAGATTAAACTCAGATAAATCACTATTTTGAAGATATTTTAGTGCATCTGAATGATACCAATCTATTTTTTTATAATGTGGAGAGATTTTTAAAATATCTCTGCATCTATCTATTGTTTCAGTTGATATATCAACCGATAGAATTTTTACCTCTGGCTTTGTATATTTTGCAAATATATATGTTGAATATCCTAATCCACTTCCTAATTCAAGAATATTTGTTATATCTAAAAGTGGTAAAATAGATTGTAGATATAGTGCAGTCTCATCCATTATTATTGGAACATTCATTCTATTTCCAACCTCTGTTATCATTTTTTGTATATGATCAAAAAATGGAGAAAACTCTTTTATATAATTTAACATAAAACCTCTAAAAATATAAAAATATCAGTTTTTATAAAAAAATGAAATAAAAAATAAAATAGATATTAATAAATTTATGATTTTTAGTAAAAAATTATATTAGTTGGCCTGAAGATGAACTGAATTTCTCTGCTTTCCTCTAACAACTTTTTCAAATAGTTTGGTAATAGAGTTAAAATTCTTCTCCTCTCTATATTTTATAATAGCATAATCATAAAATTTTATTGCTAAAGTTTTTTTATCATTTTTTTCACAAATTATCCCAAGTTTTTCATACTGGTTTCCAGATAACTCTGATGTATCTATTTTTGTTAATCTATCAATTAATTCAGTAGTTTCACCAAGAATATCATTTAGTAATATAAAATAAAATTGAACTATTTGATTTTTAGAATCTATTTTTTCACACTCTAAAAGTCTATTTTTAGCATCTTTATATTTTTCTTGAAGTGTTAACAAGACAGATCTGTTAATACATATTTTAATATTTTCAGGATTTATTTCCAATCCATTTTTATAACTATCATCAGCCTGCTTATAATCCTTTTTTTGTGAATAATATACTCCTAAATATAGATATTTTTCATCAGAGTCTTTATATTTTTTTAATTTTTCAAATGCTATATCATATTTTTTCTGTTTGAAAAACTCTGATATTACTAGATAATCATCTTTTTTATTTTCAACATTACAAGATAAAAACAGATTAACAAAAATTATAATCAAAATAGAGACTTTTCTTTTCATAATAATACCAAAAAAATATACTTGTCATTATAATCAAATCTATTTTTAATGTCAAACTATCATATTATAATATTCTATCTGTGATATTTTTAGTAATTATTGTTCCTGTTTTGGAAGGGCACAAGCAAAGAAGAAATACATATCTGCACACTCAAATCCCTCTGGACAATCTGTATTTACTTCGCAAATTTTTGAACAAAAATACTCTCCCTCATTTCTATTAAGACAAAGAGATGAGTCACAATCAAACTCTGAAGAACAGGACTCTCCAGGAGCTTTACAACCTCTTAATCCATCAACACAACAAGCAAGTTCATACTCTCCACCAACATTTTCACAACGTTGTCCCTCTTCACAATCATCATTACTCCAGCAACCTTTACTATTTATTGCTGAACATGCCTCAACATCTGTTATTCCTGATGGAGTTAAAGTCTCATTGCAAGTTAAAACACGACACTCATGAGTTGTTAAATCACAAATAGCATTCTCCTCTGTGCAACTATCATTTGTTTCACATTTTCCCTCTGTTAAAACACATGCTCCATCATTACAAGTTTGCCACTCTTCACAAGTAGGATCACAAACAGGAATTTCAACACAATTATGAGACTCTAAATTACACTCAAAACCTGTGTTACAATTTGTATTTGTTTCACATTTTCCCTCTGTTAAAACACATGCTCCATCACTACAGGTTTGCCATTCTGAACACTCTGGAGAACAAACTTTCTCATTAGACTCACTATCATCACAACCCCAAAGAAGGAAAAGAGATAATGCAATAACTAATAACTTTTTCATAAAACCTCCAAAATAAAATCTACATAGTAATGATTTTATAAAAAAATACAAGTAAAAATCATTAATTCTCTATTTTTGCTCAATAACCTCAACCCCTTCAGGTATTTTGAACTCAAAAAACGAGCTATCTTTAACTGGATTTAATTTAATTTTGGAGTAAATGATTGTGTTCATATTATCAAACTGATCAACCATCTCTGTTTTTGTTAATTTTAACTCAGAATTAAAAGAGAGTGTTATTTTTTTATATGATAAATCTTTTGATTTTGGAGTTAACTCCATAATAATTCCAGTTTTATCATCTATATTGATATCATACTCTTTTTGTAAATCCTCATGTTGAAAAAGAAAACGTGATATCTGTGTTAATTCAGACTGTTTTACTTCAGAAACAAAAACCTGTTCATTCTCTGGTTCATAAACCCATAATTTCTCTTGATTAGATATAATATATTTTCTTTCAGGGGATGTATAACTCCATTTCATAAAAAGCTCTTTTTTAAAAACAACATCTCCTGATGATTTCTTATCTTTTTTATAGGCTTTATGATAGAAATTCTGTTCAAATTTTGCCTCAAATCCATTTATATCTTTATACTTTTCCTGAATTTTTGCCAAATTCTCCTGAACAGTTGAGGCAAAAAGGGTTATAGAAGCAGATAAAAGAATTAGAATTAATAGTTTTTTCATAACAATCTCCAACAATATAAAATATAAGACGCTTTAAGAGGGTTTTTATTTAAAAAAATCTAACATATTTTTAATTTTAATAAAAATATATACTATTTTAAAATTAATCTCCACTATTTTTTCTCAAAAACATAAGAGAGTAGTGAGGAATCTCTATTTTTGATTCAAAAAACACAACATGATTAGGATTTATTCTAGTTAGAGTGTTACCATAAGAGTCAAAAAAAATTGACTCAATTTTAATCTCATTTGAGTCTGGTAAAAGAATATATAATGGATCAAAACTATTAAACCCATACTTAACAGAGAGTAAAAATCTATTGTTATCTTTTGCAATAACAACACCTAAAAAGAGATCAATTGAGTTATATTTTGTAGAATCAAATCTTATCGAATCTTTTATATCTCCACCAAGAAATCCCTCTGTAAACTCTCTATTTGATAAATAATGAAGAGTTGAAGTATCAATTTTATTTGGAAAAGAGTCAATCGCTTTTTTATAAAAAGATACAATTCTTGCAATATAAAAAAGTGATTTCATTCTACCCTCAATTTTAAGCGAGTCTATTTGATGTTCAAAATAGCTATCAATAAGATTAATTCCTGTTAAATCTTTTGAATTTAAAGGATATCCATCATTTAAAACATCACCATTTTCATCATAAACTTTATATCTCCATCGACAAGATTGAGCACATCCACCTCTATTTGAGTCTCTATTTACCATAAAATTAGAAAGCAAACATTTTCCTGAATATGAGACACACATAGCACCATGAATAAACATCTCAACCTCAATATCAACAGTTTTTTTTATCTCTCCTGCCTCTTCAATAGATAACTCTCTTCCTGGAACAACTCTTGTAACTCCTCTATCCTTCCAAAATTTTGCAGCCTCAATATTTAATAAAGATGATTGTGTTGATAAATGAAGATCAAAATTCAATCCCAATTTTTCATAAATAAGATAAAGAGATGGGTCTGAAAATATAACACCATCAACATTTAAAGAGTTTAAATCTTTAAGATATATTGGTAACTCTTTTAAATCTGATGATGTAAAGTAGCTATTTACTGTAACATAAACTTTTTTGCTGTTTTGGTGTGCATATTTTATAATAGTCTCAAGCTCATTCATAGAGAAGTTTCCAGCTCCCTGTCTTAGACTCCAGTATGGTCCAGCAGCATAAATAGCATCTGCACCATACAAAAAAGCTGTTTTTCCTTTTTCAAATGTTCCTGCTGGAGCTAAAATCTCTGGTTTAAATAGTTTTTTATCCATTTTTTATTTTCCATAAAAATAGACCAGATTAGTTTTATCAAAGCTATCAAAAAAATACAAGACAAATAAAAAAAAGGGGATAAAATATCCCCCTTTTTTTATTTAAGCAGCAACCTCTTCAGTTCCCTTTTTTACTGGTCGAAGTTGAATAAATGCTCCTGTGATAAGAACAGGAAAAAGATCTAATCTTAAATCAAGAGAGCTTTTATCCTCCTTTTTGAAGGCAACTCCAATCTGTGTATATGAGTAGAATTTCTCTCCATTTTTAAAATATGGTTTAACTAAAAATACTTGGTACATTCTTACATCTTTTCTCATTTTAATCTCCAAAAAAATTATGTAATATATAAAACAATCAATTTTCCAATATTATAATAATCAATAATCTCTTCTATTTAAAGGGTTTTAATAGATTTTATTCTGTTTCATAAAAATGATAATGTTTCTTTTTGAAACAAATTATTATAGATATTGCTTAATCTTTTTAGAGTAGAAGATAAAATTAAAATATTTTTTAAGAGAGCTGTTTTCTAGTTTTTAGAGAAAAATGGGTAAATCTCATTTTTCCCAACACCTGTTTGGATTGAAAGAATTTTAGATATATCTTTTGTTGAAAAACCAGCCTTTTTATATGGCTCTCCCATTTTTATCCAATCATACTCAACTATTTTTTTGGGAGGAATAAATCCTAAAACAATCTCTCCTTTATACTCATTTGATAAAAGTGCTGAGATTTTTCCAAAATGTCGTGTTTCAAAATGTTTTGTTATTTCACGAACAATAACCACATCAATATCTCCAAAATACTCCATTATTAACTCTAATGTTTTATTTATTTTATGTGGAGATTCATATATATATATTGGGATATTAAGATTCTCAATTGATTTGAAAAATTCCTCTTTTTTATCTGGAAGAAATCCAGCAAAATAGAAATCTTTATAAACCATTCCAGAGAGTTGAATTGCTGGTAATATTGCAGATGCACCAGGTATTGGAACAACTGAGTAGCCATCATTAAGAAGTTTTGGAACAATATAAACTCCTGGGTCTGAAATAAGAGGTGTTCCTGCATCAGATATTAATGATACTATTTTTCCATCATCAAGAAGATGTTTTATTTCATCTAATTTTTGTAACTCATTAAATTTATGAAGAGATGAAAGTGGCTTTTTAATCTCATAGGCATTCATTAATTTAATGGATACTCTTGTGTCTTCACAAAGAATAATTTCTGAATTTTTTAGTACATCTAAAGCTCTTAATGTGATATCTTTTAAATTTCCAATTGGTGTTGAGACTAGATATAAAACTCCTGTATCCATATACCTCTTTTATTAAAATTACCATAAATCATCTTTTTTAGGTTCAACTTTTACTTTCTCTGTTGTTGTTTCCTCTGTCACTGTTTCCGATTTGCTCTCTGATTTTAAAGATTTTTCAAGTGCCTCATCTTTTGATTTTATCATCTCTTTCTCTTTTGAATCAAAGAGATTATCAATATCCTCTTTTGAGTCAGACTCTGTTGATTCATAACTTAAATCATCATAACCAGATAGATGTGATGTTATATCCTCATTTTTTATCTCATCTTTTTTTGATATAACCTGTAACCCTTTTTCACGAAACTCTTTTAATTTATCTAAAGAGGAGTATACAAGAATAAAACTATCATAAATATCATTATATGTAAGCTCTAAAAGAGTATCATAGTCTCTAAAATAGGCTTTTATGACTTTCTCCTCCTCTGGAATAAATTGATCATAGTCAATTTTTATTGGTTTTCCATGTTTTGATGTTAAATAGTCTGTAAACTCATTTAGTGTTAGCTTTTTTTTCATTTGATCTGTTGAAATTGTTATTACAACTCTCCATAATATATCTGATTCAAAAAAATAGTGAACTGTTTTCTGTTTTTCAATAACAGTATACATTGATTCATTATTTTCATAATGAAAAAGCCCTCCAAAAATAGAGTTATCAAATTTTTTATCCTGTTTCTCAAATAATACTTTTCCTTTTTGTATTTTTTTTAAATCTGCTCTAACTCTATTTCTAATTAAATCCTGTTCAGATGGGGTTGCTTTTTCATAATTTGGATAATTTTCCATTAATATTTTCTGTTGAATGGCAACAAATATCTCTGGAGTATCACTCCAACCTGTTCTTAAATCATCTAAAATTGCAGAAAAAACCTCTGTTTGAAATAAAGCTATAGAGATTAAAAGCACATTAAGAATATTTTTCATAATAATCTCCTAAATATTCATTACATAGTAACTATTTTTTATGTTTTTGTCAAAAAAATATATTTAGATATAGTTATTCATACAGATAAATATTCAAAAAATATTATATTCATAATATTTTGATAATTTTTTGACAAATATTTGCTTGAAATTTTATAAAAATTTTTAATTAAAATAGCATTATCTCTAATCTATCAAATCGTTATTTATACTTTTTTATTGACAAACAAAAAAATATAATGTATAAATACTACAAGGAGGTAGTATTTATGAAACTATCAAAAACGTCTGAACATGCAATAAGAGTATTAGTGTATATGGCACAAAATCCAGAGGAGCAATTTTCAGTAAATACTCTTCATGAAACTCTAAATATTCCTTTTAAATATTTAGGAAGATTGATGCCATCTCTAGCAGAGGCAGGGTTTATTGTTGCAACACATGGAAAGAATGGTGGTTACAGACTATTATCAAATTATGAGTTTGTAACAATTGCATCAATAATAGATGTTGTTGATGGAATGGATAGTTACTCTGAGTGTATTCTTGGGTTTGAGAATTGTGGAGATGGAAAACCTTGTCCACTTCATAATCATTGGGGACCACATAGAGATGCAATTAAAAAGCTTTGGGAAACAGTAACTCTCAAAGATTTAGCAAAAAGGGGTTTTAAAATATAATCTTTTAATATTAAAAGATTAATATAACTTTTAAAAGATTGATAAATCTATTTTTTGTAAAGATTTTAATTTTTTAAATTTTTTTTATTTTTGTTTTAAATGCTACCTCTTTGTAGTATTTTTTTAACTAAATTGTTTTAATTTTACTAGTAATAACTGTTTTTTGTTTAAAACAAAAAAATTTAATATCTTTATTTTTTGAGGAGGAAAGATGAGTATGTTTTGTTATCAATGTCAAGAGGCATCAAGAGGGATTGGTTGTAATGTTGCTGGTGTTTGTGGAAAAAAAGAGGATGTTGCAAAACTTCAAGACCTTTTACTTTTTGTTGTTAAAGGAATCTCTTTTTATGTTATTCAGGCAGATAAAGAGGGAGTTTCTCATAAAAAAGAGGATATTTTTGTTATGAAAGCAGTATTTAGTACAATAACAAATGCAAATTTTGATTATGAGGCTTTTGTTAAGCAGATAAAAGAGGCCCTTAAAATTCGTGAAGAGTTAAAAGCTAAACTAAAAACAGTTCCTTCAAATCTTCATGAATCTGCAATATGGTTTGGAACAGAGAGTGAATTTGAGTTAAAAGCTGAATCTGTTGGTGTGTTAAGAACTGAAAATGAGGATGTTAGATCTTTAAGAGAGTTATTGACTTATGGAATTAAAGGTATGGCTGCTTATGCAGAACATGCATATCAATTAGGCTATGAAAATGAAAAAATTTATGAATTTATGTATAGAGGATTAGTTGCAACTTTAGATGACTCTTTAACTGCTGATCAATTGGTTGCACTTGTTCTTGAGTGTGGTCAAAATGGTGTTAATGTTATGGCTCTTTTAGATCAAGCAAATACAACAACATTTGGACATCCTGTTGCAACAAAAGTTAATATTGGAGTTGGAAACAGACCTGGAATTCTTATAAGTGGACATGATTTAAAAGATTTAGCAGATCTTTTAGAGCAAAGTAAAGATTCTGGTGTTGATATCTATACTCATAGTGAGATGCTTCCTGCTCACTACTATCCAAACTTCAAAAAATATAATCACTTTTTTGGAAATTATGGTAGCTCTTGGTGGAAACAAAAAAGTGAATTTGAATCTTTTAATGGACCAATTCTATTTACAACAAACTGTATTGTTCCTCCAAGTCCAGATGCAAAATATTCTGATAAAGTCTATACAACTGGTGCTGCTGGATTTACTGGGTGGAGACATATTTCAGATCGTCCAGAGGGTGGAATGAAAGATTTTTCAGCAATTATAGAGCATGCAAAAAGATGTAAACCACCAATTGAACTTGAAACAGGTCATATTGTTGGTGGATTTGCTCATAATCAGGTGTTTGAGCTTGCTGATAAAATTATTGATGCTGTTAAAACTGGTGCAATTAGAAAATTCTTTGTTATGGCTGGTTGTGATGGTAGAATGAAAAATAGAAACTACTACACTGAGTTTGCAGAAAAACTTCCAACAGATACAGTTATTTTAACTGCTGGTTGTGCAAAATATAGATATAATAAACTTCCTCTTGGTGATATTGGTGGTATTCCACGTGTTATTGATGCAGGACAATGTAATGATTCATACTCTCTTGCTGTTATTGCTCTTAAACTTAAAGAGGTATTTGAACTTGGAGATATTAATGAGTTACCAATTGCCTATAATATTGCTTGGTATGAACAAAAAGCAGTAATTGTTCTTCTTGCTTTACTATATTTAGGTGTGAAAAATATCCATTTAGGACCAACATTACCAGCATTTTTATCTCCAAATGTTGCTAAAGTGCTTGTTGATGCCTTTGGAATAGCTCCAATTGGGTCTGTTGATGAGGATATGAAACTCTTTTTAGGATAAAAAATCTTCTCTATTTTTTGATAGATAAATTAATATTTTATATACAAAAATAGAGATATTTTATTTGAAAAATATAGTTTTTATTATAAATAGCCTAAGTTAAAGTTTAAAACTAAAATTTAGGCTATTTTTTAAGGAGAAAAAATGAAAATAATTGATACAAATAGTATTAGTTTTGATTCTCATCCAGAGAAAAATATAAAATTTAAAATTGTTCATAAAAATGAGAATGTTACAATCACAACAATAAAATTAAATCCTAATGATACAGTTCCACTCCATAAAGTTCCTGTTGATGTGTTTTTCTATATAGTAAAGGGTAGTGGAGAGATTACTATTGGAGATGAATCAAAAGTTGTTTCTGCTGGAGAGATTATTATTTGCCCAATAAATACAAATATGTCTTTGAAGGCAAATCAGGGTGTTGAGTTTGTTTTTATGAATGTTAAAACTCCAAGTTTAAAGTAATTTTTATTTATTTTTATTTTTCAAAGAAAAAATAGTATTTTTAGGAGAGTTATGAAACGTAATATTATAGAGATAGACCAAAATTTATGTAATGGTTGTGGTTTGTGTGTTTCTGGTTGTGCTGAAGGTGCAATTCAGATGATAAATGGGAAAGCCTATCTTATTAATGATCGTTTTTGTGATGGATTGGGGGCTTGTATTGGCCATTGTCCTGTTGGAGCTATAAAAATAGAGTTAAAAGAGGCTGGAGAGTATGATGAAAAAGCTGTTTTAGATGCTATGATTCCAAAAGGAGTTGATGTTATTAAAGCACATTTAAAACATCTTGAGGCTCATGGAGAGAAAACTCTTGTTACAGAGGCTTTAGATTATTTGAAAACAAAAAATATAGAGATATCAAAAAAACATAGTTCACATTTTGGTTGTCCAAGTGTTCAAGAACAGAGTTTTATCCCCCTCAAAAAAACAGAAGAGAATCAGACTAAACAACATTCACAACTACAACAGTGGCCTATTCAATTACATCTTTTAACTCCTTATGCCTCATTTTTGAAAAATAGTGATTTAGTTCTAGCTGCTGATTGTGTTGCATTCTCTCTCGGAGATTTTCATCAAACCTGGCTCATTGGAAAAACTTTGGCAATTGCTTGCCCAAAATTAGACTCAAATCAACAGAGTTATTTAGATAAACTTACAGAGATGATTGATAGCTCAAATTTGAATACAATAACAGTTATGATTATGGAGGTTCCTTGCTGTAGAGGGTTGCTTAAACTTGCTATGAGTGCTGTTTCCAATGCAAAAAGAAAAATACCAATAAAATCTATTACTGTTGGAATTAAAGGGGATATTTTAAAAGAGAATTGGGTTAATTTATAAATCAAAAACTCTTTATCCTTTATCATTTTAAAAATTATACAAATCAGTAGGTATGAATTTAAGTTTTTTAGATTACAAAAAAGTTATATCAAAATATAATCTTTATTAAATAAAATACTCAATCAATAATATTATCAATTGCTTTTTTTCCCTTTATATATTATTTTATTATCTCTTACAAATATTTGTAATGAGACTATTTTTGGAGATTTATGTTAAATTTTGAATATAAAAAAGATGTAAAAAAGCTATCTAATGCTATTCCTGTATATGGAATAAAAGATAATTCAGTTCCTATAATCCATTTTGCACTTGTATTTAGAGAGGGAGTTATTGATGAACCAATTGATAAAAAAGGTGTTTATTCAATACTATCTCATATGATATTTAGAGGAAATAGAATATTTCAAAAAGATTATATTGATCGAGAGTTAGACTCAATTGGGGCATCACTGAAAATGATTGCATCAGGGGATGAGATATCTTTTTTAGGAAATGTATCCAAAGAGAATTTTAATAAATTTCTTCAAATATTAAACATGCTTCTATTTAAAGAATATGAATGGGATAAAGATGAGTTTAAAATTGCTAAAGCAAGAGCTCTTGATCAGTTAGTAATGATAAAAGAGGATGATTCATATCTTTCAGCAGCAATATTCTCATATACTCTATTCAATGGTAAGAATTATGGATTACCATCAACAGGAATGAAAAGCTCTTTAAAAAAGATAACTATCTCAGATTTAGATAAATATATTAAGATTTTAAGAGAAAAACCATTTTTTATAACAATCTCTGGAGATTATGATAAAGATGAGTTTATAACAATGGATAGAGTTTTTTCTCAAATATCTTTTAATGAAACAGCTTCAGAAAATCTTATCTCTACTAAAAAAATAGAGCTTTATGAACCACAAGGATTGGAGCTTTACTATTATCATAAACCAGATAGAAATCAAACACAAATACTTTTAGGTCAAACATCGATTCCTCCAATCAGAAAAGAGATCTATATATTAATGCTGTTTAATAAATATTTTGGAGGAGATTTTACATCTTTAATGGCTCAGGAGATAAGAGAGAAAAGAGGTTGGAGTTATTATGCTCAATCAGAGATAACAACCTATCGTCATGCAACAACATTCTCTATGGAGTATGCACCTTTTACTGAAAAAACAGTTGAATCATTTAAATATTTTATGGAGCTCTATAAAAAAGAGCTTTTAACTCCTATATCTCAGAAAGATTTAGATTTTACAATTCAAAAAATTGTAAAACGCTCATATTTTAAATTCTCAACACTATTAAGAAAGATGAATGCTTTAATTAATAGTGAAATTTATGGTTATCCTGAGAATTTTTATCAGCAATTTTTAGAAAAAATTGAGAGTTTAGATCCAAATTTCATTCAAAATGTGCTATCAAAACTTATATATCCTGAAAAACAGGTTGTTGTAATGGTTGGAAATATGGAACCAATATTAGAAGAGTTTGGAAACTCTAACTATTTTTCAAAAACTGTATCAATGAATGATATAAATTGGATGTTAAATTAAAAGATTTAATTTTTATAACAAAAGGTTAAAATGAGATTTTTTTATATTATTATTCTTATACTTCTTGTAAGTTGTTCAACAACAAAGGGTAGAACAGGTTTTTTTCTTGATGGAATATATAAAAACTTTGAACTCAAGTATGTTATTGGAGAGTTTCCAAAAGAGTGGAGATCTATAGATGTAGAGAGTGTAAATTTAGCCTTTTATAATAAAAGTAATCACTCTGTTATATATGTAAATGGAAAATGTAAAAAATCATCAGATGCTCCACTTGAAGTTTTAAGAATGCATCTTCTTATTGGTTTTAAAGATAAAAAAATAGAGTTGTCTGAAAAAATAAATATTGAGGGACGAGAGGGATTACACTCTATTGTGACTGCAAAAATGGATGGTGTTTCAAGAAAAATCGAGGGATATATTTTTAAAAAAGATGGTTGTCTATATGATTTAATATTAATATCTCCTGAAATCTCATTCAAAGATAATAGTAGTTTCTTTAATGAGAGAGTGAAAGAGTTTAAAATATTAAAAGGTTCTAATATTAATATAGTAATTGAATAGTAGTTGATTAGTAGTATATTATTTTAAGGTTAAATAATGTTACAAAAATTAGGAAAGCAGGGTATTGAGTTTTTTGAATTTGTGGGTGCCTTTTTACTAATGAGTAAAAAGACTATAAAATCAATATTTAAGCCCCCTTTTGAAGGAAAAGAGATTTTTAGACAACTATATATTGCAGGAATTAAATCTATTCCTCTAGCTTTAATTGTTGGGGTTTTTGTTGGAATGGTTATAACTCTTCAATTTGCATATGGAATGAAACAGTATGGAGTTGTAGATCAAGTTCCACAACTTGTTGCACTTGCAATGGTAAGAGAGTTAGGGCCTGCATTTATTGCTCTTTTAGTTGGTGGTAAAATTGCAAGTGGTTTTGCTGCTGAAATCTCATCAATGAAAGTGACAGATCAAATAGATGCAATAAGAGCTTTAGGTGGCGATCCTGTTAAAAAACTTGTTTTACCAAGAGTTATTGCCATTATATTAATTCTTCCTCTTTTAACTATTGCTGCAGATATTATTGCCCATTTAGGTGGTGCATTAGTGGCTCTTTTAGAGTATGGTTTGGATCCTGAAACATTTTTAAAAGTGGCACAAAAATCATTAAAAAATAGTGATATATTACATAGTTTAGTAAAATCAATTGTTTTTGGATATCTTGTTGCAATTATTGGTTGTACAAATGGTTTTAGGGCAGGTTATGGAACAGAGTCTGTTGGAAAATCTACAACATCAACTGTTCAAACTCTATTTGTTTTTATTCTAATTACAAATTTCTTTTTATCAAAACTATTTATGGTTTTTAAGCTAACTTTTTTTGATATAATCTAGAGTTATTCCCAAACAAAAAGCCAAACAACACCTTTATATAATCCATAGAAGATCCATCCTAATGGTCCAGGTGTAACAGATTTTTCAATAGTAATATGAAGTGTTGAGAATTGAGTTAAATGTTGAAGATAGTTTGATTGTCCTTTTAAATGATTTATCTCTTTGTTTAATCGTTCTAACTCTTTTTCAACAAGTAGTGCTGCTTGAACATTTTCTGCTTTTTCAAGAAGAGCCAAATATCTCTCTCTTGCTTTATTTGCATTATCAAGAGCTATTTGTGTGTCAAGATATCTTGTTGTAACATCCTCTCCATAAACAGATTGATTTGTAACCTCTCCCAATTTTTTAATCTCCTCAAGAGCTGCAGGTAATTTATCTGCGGGAACTCTTATTGAGGCACTTTTACTTGTTGAGTTAGTTATATATCCTTTATATTTTGGAGGAATTTCAAGTAATTTTTCTGTTGTTGCCTCTGGATTATCACTTTCAAGTGTTAAATAGGTGGTTATTATAACCATTCTATCTTTTTGTTCTGTTTTAACACTATTTGTTGAACCACCAGTTGATGCTGTTCTAACTGAAACAGATTCTGAATCAGATTGAGAGTAGCTATAGGCTGATGGTTGAAAAGATTTTGATGATGGAGAAGATGCACATGCTGAAAATAAAAGTAAAAATGCAAAAAAAGAGAGCAATTTTTTCATAAAAACCTCATAAAGTAATTAATATATTGAGTATCTTTTGTATTAAATGAAAATACAAAAAGGATATTCTGATAAAAACAGTCACTATTTTAGTATATTTTTATAAAATATACAAGAGATTATAGAGTTAACTTTAGGATATTAAAATATTTTTTATGAATAACAAAAAATTTAATATATCTTTTTATTTTTTTTTATTTTTATAAATGATAAATCAAATAATATTGAAAAATATTTTATATTTTTACTATTATTTTAAATACATAAGCCTTAGTATTAAATATTTGAGCATAAGAAAAGAGTTCTGAAGCATTAGATATTAGTTTCAGAGCATCAGATATTAGTTCTAAGGCATCAGATATTAGTTCCAAGGCATCAGAAAAGAGTTCTGAAGCATAAGAAAAGAGTTCTAAGGCATCAGAAAAGAGTTCTGAAGCATAAGAAAAGAGTTCTAAGGCATAAGAAAAGAGTTCTAAGGCATAAGAAAAGAGTTCCAAGGCATAAGAAAAGAGTTCTGAAGCATCAGATATTAGTTTCAGAGCATCAGATATTAGTTTCAGAGCATCAGATATTAGTTTCAGAGCATAATTTCTTTATATAAAACTATAAATTATTAATCTTATTTTTTTGATAAAAACAAAGTATTAATCATAATTGATTTCACTCCCCTCGCCACGTAGTGGAGAGGGGTTGGGGGAGAGGG
>JAFGXH010000231.1 GCA_016936735.1 bacterium | reverse complement strand
CTAAAAGATAAAAAAGCATCTACTTATAATTTTTTTTTATTTTGATATTGATAAAATAAAAAATGGTATTATATTAAGAGGGTGAGATATTTTTACATAAATTTAGTTTCACTTTTATCTGTTTATTTTTTTTATGGAGGTAGTATGAGTAAATGGATGTGTATCCCTTGTGGTTATATTTATGATCCTGAAATTGGAGATCCAGATTCTGGTGTTGCAGCAGGTACATCTTTCGAAGATCTACCTGAAGATTGGAGCTGTCCACTCTGCGGTGTTGGAAAAGAGGATTTTGAGAAAATAGATTAATAATAAAAAAGGCGAACTTAGGTTCGCCTTTTTTATTATAAAATCGAATGGTTTCCTACTCTTTATTAATAACAAAAAATCTAATCTGTCTATTTTTTTAGACCTCTATTGAATATAAAATATCTCTATTTATAATAAAAAATCTTTTTTAATAGGGATATATTTTTATTGACAATTATAAAATTTATTGCTATAAAAAAATGAATGAGTATTCATTCATTTTTTTGAGGTCACATGGATTACAATAAATATTCACATTTTATACCACTCTTTTTTGATAGATGTCAAGAGGAGGGTAATAATATCTGTTTTAAATATTTTGAAAATGAGTGGAA
This sequence comes from bacterium, assembly GCA_016936735.1. GTDB lineage: Bacteria > UBP6 > JAFGXH01 > JAFGXH01 > JAFGXH01 > JAFGXH01. Next base: position 12,424 of record JAFGXH010000231.1, on the reverse strand, counting down.
AGAGTTAACTTGGAAAGAGGTAAAATCACATGTTTTATCCCTTGCTAGTTGGTTGAAAAAAAATGTTAAAGAGGGAGATAATATTGGTATTTACTCCTCTAATAGATGGGAATGGATTGTTTCAAATTTAGCAATTCAAACAATAAAATGTTCTCCTGTTCCAATACACAATACTTGTAGTGAAGAGGATTTAGTTCATATTATAAAAGAGACTGAAATGAAAACTATTTTTATTTCAGGTAATAAAGAGTTTAATATTATCAAAAATAGTGAAATATCAAATTTTAACTCAGATTTTTCATTAATCTATTTTGATTCAATTGAAATTGAAAACAATCAAATCATATCTCAAGAAAATGGTTTAGATAATTGGAGTTATACTCAATTCTCTACTTTATTAAATGAGAAATATAATGAATCAGATTTCTCTAATTTTGATGAAAATGATATTTTTGGTATTATTTATACATCTGGAACAACAGGTGAACCAAAGGGGGCAATTCTCACCCAAAAAAATATGATATTTCAGATAAAAAATCATGAAGAGGTTGTTCCTGGATTAGCATATAAAAATCACTCATTCTCTGTTCTACCTTTGAGTCATGTTTTTGAGCTTGGATGGATTCATATGACAATGGCAAAAGGAATGATTAACTATTTTGGTCCATCAGGTCCTGAAATAGTTAAATTATTTCCAGAAGCAGAACCAAATATAATATGTATTGTTCCAAGAGTTCTTGAAAAAGTTTACGAAAAAGTTCAAGAGGAGTTATCTAAAAAATCAATTTTTGTGAAATTGATTTTTAAATTTGCACTTCTTTTATCATTATTAAAAACTCATAGAGGTTTTTATGGTAGAAAACAGATTTTTGGATTAAGAACTATAACAGATCTACTTCAAAATAGAGTATTAGGTAAGATTAAAGATATTTTTGGAAAAAAAATAGAGACATTAGTTGTTGGTGGAGCAAAACTCTCTATTCCTATTGAGAGGTTTTTTGAGGCTACTGGAATAAAAATAGAGTTAGGATATGGGTTAACAGAAACCTGTGCAACAGTCTCCTGTTTCAGATTTCCTGGAACACTACCTGGAAGTGTTGGTCAGGCTGTGCCTGGAGTTGAAATAAAAATTGGTGAAAATTCAGAGATATTAGTAAAAGGGGATAATATTTTTAGTGGTTATTATAAAAAACCAGAGGAAACAGCAAAAATATTTACATCTGATGGCTTTTTAAAAACAGGAGATGCAGGTTTTATTGATAATAATGGAAATATAACTGTAACAGAAAGAATTAAAAATCTGATTAAAACCTCTTCTGGGAAGTATGTTGCTCCTCAAAAACTTGAAAGTAGACTAGAAACCATCCCTTTTATAGAGCAAATAACAATTATTGGTGATGCAAAAAAATATATTTCTGCCCTTATTGTACCATCATTTAATAAATTAGAGGAGTATGCAAAAACAAAAGGTATAATTTTTAATAACTACTCTGAATTGATTCAAAACTCCGAAATTGTTCAATTTTATAGAAAAAAAATAGATGAAGCATTAAATGGTTTACCAAATTTTGAGCAAATAAGAAAATTTACACTTCTTTCAAATCTATTCACAATTGAGGGGGGAGAATTAACTCCTACATTAAAAATAAAACGTGAGTTTATTATGAGAAAATATAATAAAATAATCTCTTTAATGTATGAGTAAAACAGTCATAAATTAACAAAATCAATTAAATTGAGATATTTTACATTTTACAAAATATAAATCTAATTAAATAGATTTTTTTAACTACTCAAAGCTTAATTAACTTAACTATTGTCTTTTTTAAATATAAGGCAAACTGATAAAATGATGTTTTGTTTAAAATTTTATTAATTTTTTATTCTAAGAGGGGTCTATGAATAGTAAAAAATTGCTTTTAACATCTGTTTTTGGTCCATATGGTGTTGATAATAAATATGGAAAATCACTAGGAATGCAAATGGAGCTTTTAGATAATCAAGTAACAAGAGGACAAGGGGTTCACTCTCCAAGACAATCATATTTAAGTTTTGGCTTGTATTTAATCGCAGAGAATATCTCTATTCCTACAACAGTTTTAGATTTTCCTGTTTGGAAAGATTTTATAAAAGAGCTTAAAAATGGATATACTCATATTGGAATAACTTTTATTCCTCCCAACATATTAAAAGTAAAAAGAATGTGTGAGTATATTAGAAAACATTATCCTAAAATAGAGATTATTTTAGGTGGTTATGGTGTTGTTATTCCTAATCTTGAGAAAATAGTTCCTTTTGATCATTTAAGTAATGGAGAGGGGGTTATTTGGATGAGAAAATTTTTTAATGAGGATTTAGATAAACCTTTAAAACATCCAGTATTAAAAAATCCAATATATAGTAGAGTTTATGGTATAAATTCAGAACCTCGTGGTTCTGTATTATTAACAGGTGTTGGTTGTAAAAATGGATGTAGTTTTTGTGTTACATCTCATATGTTTAATAAATCATATCTTCCTCTTTTAAAAACAGCAGATGATGTTTTCAATACATGTTTGGATATTGAAAAAAAATTAAATGTCCAAAATTTTATGATAATGGATGAAAACTTTTTAATGGTTGAAGAGAGAGCAAAAGAGTTACTAAAATTAATGGAAAAAAATATGAAGACCTATGTTTTCGTTCTTTTCTGTTCTGCAAACTTAATTAAAAAATTGGGAGTAGATTTTTTTGTTAGAATGGGGATTAGTAGAGTTTGGATAGGTGTTGAATCAATGACATATCAGCACGAAAAAGTTAAAGGAATTGATGTTAAGGGATTGATTTCTGAACTTCGTTCAAAAGGAATAGTTGTTTTAGCTTCAACAATACTTTTTCAGGAACATCATGATTATGAAACAATAGAGAAAGAGATAAAATGGGTTAACTCTCTTGATTCAGATATGGTTCAATTTATGAACTATATGCCTATTCCATCAACAACACTTTATAAAGAGATGAAAGAGAGTAATAGATTAAATAATCTACCTTATGAAAAACAGAGTGGAGCAATGGAGCTTGCATTTGAACACCCATATATTAAAAATCCAAAACAGCATATATCAATTTTAAAAAATGCTTTTAAAAGTAAATATCACTATAGTGGTCCTGCTATTTTTAAAATGGCACAAACTGCCTTAATGGGATATCAACAGGGAGTTAAAGAGTTAAAAAAACAGAAAGAGTATAACTTAGTTTGGAACTCAGAGAGTTTAAAATATGAGGTAAATGAGAATTGGTCAGAAGATAGTTATCTAAAAAAACGTATTGAGATGATAAAAAAAGAGGCTTTAAGATATAGAGTTCTATTAAAAACAGCTCTAATTTTCTCTCCAAATAGAAAAATTAAACAGGAGATAAAAATATTAATAAAAGAGTTTTCTATAACATTTGGAAAAATGAGTTTTTCTGATAAAATCAAATCAAATATAGTAAAAATGATGGCTATAAAAGAGTCATTTATTGAAAAAATATGGAAATTAAAAGGGTATGAAGGAATTATTCATCAACCACCAATGATTAAAACTGTTTATAGAGAGTAGTTATTACCACTGAACTTTTTCCCAATCTGGATTAAAACCAGTTCCAGAGTCCATTATAGATTTAATTTCATGATAAATCTCTGAGTATAATCTCTTAGGAATCTGTTTTAGGGTAAAAGTATCTCCATCTTCAGGTCTATCATAAACATAAGAACCTCTTGCTACTGTTTTTGAGGCATAAAATAGTATATCATAAACTGGAACATCACCATAATCATCGTACATACAATCACCCATAAAACTCAATTCAACATCTATTCCATACTCTGGTATCTCTTTATAATATTCATAGTAACAACCAGCATCCTGAACAGAACCTCTTTGCCACCCTTTTGAGAATAGTCTTGTTTTTAGTTTTGAGCGAGATATCATATAACCTTTAAAATCGGAAAGAGCTTTTTTCTCTAAATCCTCCTCTTTTATAAAATATAGTGCTCTTTGAAGCTGTTCAAATGGAGTTTTAACCTCATAATCTGCAATTTGTTGAATCCAATTTTTTCTTGATTCCTCTGTTAACTCAATTGGATGAACTAAACCAATATATCCTTTTTCTGGAAAAACAAAAGAGTCATCCTCCTCATTCGCAAATGTTCCATCCTCAAGATATCTAAATGTTGAAACAAGTTTTGTTAACTCTTTATCCTCATAAAATGCCCAGATCAGTCCTGTTGCAAAACGTCTCATTATTGGGTTCTCAACAAACAGCTCTCTCCAACCATCAATACCCCAAACTCTATTTCTTGAAAATCCATTTTCCAATCTTTCAAGCTGAAGTTTTACCTGAACTTTCATCTCTTTTTTTAGATTTTTAAACTCCTCTGTTGCCTCTTTTGCTAAATCTGCATCATCATTTGCATTTGGCTTTGGAAGTGATTTTATTGTTTTTCCTTTTTCTAAATCTTTTATTGAGATATCTAAATCTGGAGTTATTGCAATTTCAAATTGACGTGGTCCAAAATTAAGTATTTTTTTACCCTCTTTAGAGAAATCAAAATCTGGTACAATTTTGTCTAAAAGCTCATCTGTTGATATCTCTAAATCTTTTGCTGCAGTCTCAAGAGCCTTCTCTGCTGCCCCTTTTACCTGTTTATGACGAACTTTTCTTTTTATTTGATCAACCATTTGCAAAGCTTTTGCTGTTCCTGTCATTGCTAAAACATCAACTAAATTGGCTCCCATTGCACCACGCATATTTTCAACATAATAATCTATCTGTTTTCTGATTTGCATTACAAGTGACTCATCTCCAAATGCAGAAACAATACCTAATGCCCATTTATTTTTTGAGTTCTCTCCCCAATTTTCATAAACATATTTAGCAAAATTAGCTAAAGATTTATTATCAATAAAATTTTTCATCAATCTATTCTCTCTATTTGGAGCAACACCTTTATTTCTTGAGAATGTTGAAAATAGATATAATACCTCTTTTTCACTTAACTCTTTTCCTGTTAAAGAGAATGTTAGTTTTGGAAGCTTACTCCAAGAGAACATATATGGCATTTTAGATTTATCTTTTGATACTTGAGATAGAAAATTTTTCATCATTTTCTCTGGATTATCCTCTTGTGGAGCATATTTCTCTAAATATGAATCAAGTGCCGATTTTACATCTGCTGCACTCTCTGTTTCATTCAATTCTACCATTATTGGAAGTATTTTATCCTGATTTTTTGTGAATGTTGATAATACATTTACTGCAAACTCTCTTGCTGATGATTTTTTATCTTTTAACATTGATATAAAATCATCATACCCCTCTTGATAGTTATTTAAAATATTAACAATAGCCTCACGAGTTGTTTTTGCTGTGCTTTTTGCTAAATCTAAAAGAATTGGATATGTTTTCTCTCTATTATTTTTCCATAATGTTGGTAGAACAAGAACAATAGCTTTTGAGTCTCCCTCTTTAACAACTTCAAGAGTTAAATCAAAATGATTTTCAACCATATACTCAAAATTTGTCTCTAAATCGCCATAATATCCCATCTCTCCAATTCGCTCAACAATATATGATATCACATCTTTTCTTGTGATATTATATCTCTCCTCCATTTGTTCAAAAATAGTTACTTCAACAGGTGTTTTTAGAGATAAGTCATAATCATTATAAAGTGTTTTATAAGTATCCACTTTTGCAGAGAGAAAATTTAGATGTTTAAATAGTTTTGCATTACTATTTGTATTTCTAACAAATAGATCAAAAAATGAGTACTCCCATTTTCCACGCTTTGATTCAAATTTTTTATAGGCAGAGAGTAACTCATCACTAATAACTGGAGTTTTGCTATTAACATATTTCTCAATCTCTGATTCTAATTTATCTAAATCTTTTTGAGCAAGTTTTTTTAATTTAACCCAACTATTAAAACGCCCAAGAAAAAACTCCTTTTGATCATCATCTTTTAAAAATGTTGCAAACTGATTTTGAATATCACTACTAGTTCCCGATTTCATTGCAGTTAAAAGAGAGTTAAAATTTGCTTCATAATCTTTTTTGAGTAAAATGATGGCTTTTACTAAAGACTCTTTGTTATAGAGATTTATATTTTTGTCTTTTAAAATCTCATCAAAATCAGTTTCAACCAAAAGTGGTTCAAGCTCTGTGTAAAATTTATGAATATCAAGATTATAGTCATTATTTGCAACAATTTTAATCCAAGTCCAAAAACTAATTTGACCAATAGATGCAATCTCTTTGTATTTTTCAAGAGAGTAACTGTTTTCATTAAACTTTAAAATAGATTTAAAAGCATTAAAGAGATAATAGTTATTTTGAGAGTGAATTGCAGCCTCATAAAGTCTAATCATCTCAATATCATTCCATTTAAAACCATGCTCTAAAATTAATTCATTAATAATAGCATCCCAATTGTAGTAGTAGTTATATTGGCAAGTTGCCTGTTTTCCTGTTGCAACTTTAATAATTGGATCTGGAACAGATTTTTCTGTTAAAACTTTTTTGAACAGTTTCTCTTTCTCCTTCTCTTTTCCAAGCCAACGCTCATTTTGGAATTTAATAGTTTTCTTCTCATAGGATTCTTTTAATTCTGTATCTATTTTTTCATTTGGATACAAAAGTAGGAATTTTGAATAAATAGGTAGAATCTCCTCCTCTTTTCCTGCTTTATGATAAAAAAACATCACATTTTCAAGAGTATCTTTATAATTATTTTTTACAGATAGAGCCATTTTTAAAAATTTCTCTCCCTTTTTAAGATCATTTTCATGTTCTAAAAGATATCTTGCATAGTATGAAACAACATATGTATTAATTGAGTAGTTTTCAGCAAGTAAAAGTGGTTCTGCTAATTTATAATACTCTCCAGCCTCTGTAATTTTATTAAGATTAATATAACACTCTGCTATATTTGTATATAAATGAGCATCAGGACCTAACTCAATAGCTTTTTGATATTTTTCAATAGCCTCTTCCCATTTTTCCTCTTTTGCAAATGCAATTCCCTCATTCCAAAAATCATTTCTTGTTTTTTCCATATTCTCCCTCTAAAGAAACATAATAAATTATATTATATATTTTTTTTAAAGTAAAAAAAAATGAGATTTTTAATAATAAAAAGTTCTATTTTTTGTGGATATTTTAATTTTTAAAATATTTAAAACTTCATAATATCATAATTTTAAAAGTTCTATTTTTTAGAACTAAAAAACTTTAAATTTTATTTATACTATTTTTTTGTAAAAACATAGAGTAATTAAAAACAATCTGCATCACTTAAATCAGAGTTAAGCCATTTTAATGCAGCATCAATAGTTGAGAAAACTTGAAGATTATAGTTATTTGATAATGTTTTTGAACTCAAAATCATTGTATATGCTGTATTTATTGGAGAGTTATGTATAACAGAGTGTTTAATTAAACTATATTTTATTGCCACTTTTTTTATTTTATCAATTAAAATATCTAAATCATCAACATTAAAAGAGAGCTCTATATCTCTTGCATCCTCAATTATACGAAGCTCTTTTGGTAAATCAGTAGAGTTTTCAAGAAAATCTACTCCCTTTAACATATCATCAAGAGAAACAGTTGAGTGTTGTTTTACAATTAGTAGTAAACCTCTTGAATCATATTTTTTTTCAATCATAGTAAGTAAATCACAACTAATAATAGAGATAATATAGTTTCTTAAGCATAAAAATCAAGTAAATCTAATATCATTTTAATATTTTTTAACAAAATTTAGATGTTTTTTAATTAAATATCATCTTTAAACTCTAAAAGTCTCATATGAGATTGTATGATATTAAAAAGCTCCATTTTAAAAAGTTTTTTTTGTCGTATTAACTCATCAATCTCTTTTTGATACTGAATAGAACGTTCTCTTGCTTCAGATAATATTCGACTAGCCTCTAATTTTGCCTCTGCAACAATTAAATCATACTCTTTTTTTGAGGATAATTGAATATCATCTTTTATCTGTTGTGCAGTAATCATTGTTTTTTTCATAATATTTTCAATATCTTGATAGGATTTTAGTTGCTCTTTTAGCCTTAAAACCTCCTCTTTATGCCTATTATTCTCCTCAATTATTCCCTCAACAGAGTCTGATATATCTGTTAAAAAAGAGATTACTTCACTTTTTTCAAAACCACGAAAAACACTAGAGAACTCTTTTTGTCTAATATCAATAGGCAGTAGTTTCATAAAACCCTCTTAAAAAATGCTATTTTAACATCAAATTTTCATATTTTCAAATAATAATAAATTCTTGTTTGATTATTTTTTCAAATATTGCTAAAATGTTTTATAGATTTTTGGAGGATTACTATCTATGAAAAAACTACATTTTATTATTACAACTTTGATTTTATCAATTTTTGTTGTTCTAACAGGTTGTTCTTCTGGATCTGAAGATAAATACACCTGTTCTCCTGAAAAACTAGATGGGACTTGTCCGTCAGATAGTGTATGTAATGCTGGAGAATGTATTTCAAAAGATGTTGCCTGTTCCACACAAGCTGTATTAGGTTATTGTGAAGCTGGATATCATTGTGAAAATGGAACCTGTATGGAGGATCCATTTCCATGCTCATCAACACACCCAACAGGTATTTGTGAAAATGGATTTAAATGTGAAGAGGGATCCTGTGTTGAGAAAACAGCAGATATATCTGATTATAAAATTGGTGTAATTGGTCAAAAAATAGATACAACTTCAAGACCTCATCAACTTCTTGATGAGTTTCATTTTTATCTTATGGATTCAAATGGAAGAAATGTTAAGCAGTTAACAACAGAGGCAAATAAATGTATCAATGAGTTCTCCTGTTTTATCTCACAAGATATGAGATATTTTCTATATTATGTTCAAAATAATGATAACTCTGTTGGATTAAAAATAGCAAATATATCTGATGATTATATTGTTGATTTTGCTGGAGCAGCATATATTACTCTTAAAATCTCAGGAGAACCACATTTTATTAATGGAACATCAGAGATGATTTATGTAGATAGTAGCTCTATTCCTTGGGTAACAAAATATAATATGGCTGATAGAACAAGTTCACAACTTGTAAAATTCTCCACAATAGTTCAAGATCAAGATGGAAATGATGTTGAAGTAGCAATTGATGGAGATATTCTTTTAAGTCCTGATGGGAAAAAACTTGTTTATAGTATTGATAAGGGATATGGAAGTGGTGAGGGATTGCCAATTGAGATCTATCTTTTAAATCTTGATTCAAAATTAACAAATAAAATTTATGAATATGGTCGTGTTAATCTTAGTGGTATTGGCTTAAAATATGCTGGAATTTCAGATAATAATGAGAAGCTTGCATTTATTAGTACAGCTGATAATCAACATAGACTTCACTATGTATCATTAGATGGAAGTGATTTAATTCCTGTTGCATCTCAAGATCCAGAAACATCTCCTCTTGGAGTATATTTAGGACCAGACTATAATAGTTGTGACTCTATTGTTGGAACACAAATTTGTGATGTAACATCACAGCTTTTCTTCTCTAATGATGGAAGAAAAATCTATTTCTCTGGAAAAACTGGAAAATGGACAGAGTTATCTCCAAAAGTTAATTTCTACCATTTTACATTTTCAACTAATTCACTATTCAAAATAACAGCAGAATCTAATTTTGAAAATCCAAACAGTCTTCCTTATAAATTTGAAGATGCATCATTTGGAAGTGTTGTTTTTAATCCATCAGTTAATTATGTTGCCTATGTTTTACCAGAGGCAGGAAATATTAAAAATAATGAGGTATCATATCTAAACTATAACTCAACAGATATATTAATGGAGGAGAAAGTTTTAACAAAATCTTCCGATATAAGAGAGTTGAAAATTTGGTTTCTCAAAAGAGATGAGTAATATTTTAATCTCTTAAGAGGAGTTATTAGAAAAACTGTTTTAAATTTTATAGATTTTGGAGGAGATATGAAAAAGTTCATTTTATTTCTTTGTTTGATTCCAACTTTGATATTTTCAAGTGGAAGTGATATTAATATGGGGAGTGATTACTACCTAAAAATTTTAGCAGAGTATATTGGTTCAGAAAAAGCTGAATTTGAACAAAAATTTCAATCATTTTTTGATGATACATCAAGCCAATTAGGATTTGGAATGTCTTATCACTCTGCAACACCAGCTCAAACACTTAAGTTTGGTATCTTACCAACAATTGATTTAGGATTAGATTTATCAATTCTTCAAATTGATACATCAGATGAGATGTGGGACTATATTATTGATGATGGTGATGTTCCATCTGTTTTTGTTTTACCACGTTTTCATGTAAATATGGCGTTTTTTGGAGATACTGAGTTTGGTTTTTCATTCTCAATGGTTCCTAACTCAAATATATATTTAGTTGGTGGTGAGTTTAAATGGTCAATTATTGGAACATATGACTCATTTTTTAATTTAGCAATTCGTCTTGCTGGAACAAAACTTATTGGTGTTGAACAGTTAGATTTAGCATCATTTGAGGCAAATATTTCAACATCATTTGACTTAAAAATACTTATTCCATATTTTGGTGCTGGTATTGTTCAGATTCTTGCAGATGCAGAGGTTCCAAGTGTAACATCTGAGATGATTGATGGAATTGATGGTTTAAGTGAATCTCAAAAGGCTGAGTTAAAATCAATGTTTCCTGAAAATGAGCCTTTTGTAAAACTAAAAAAATATGATCACATGGTTCCAAAATTCTATGCAGGTGCAAAATTTGACCTTCTTTTTATCAATTTTACAGCAGAGATTGCATTTAGTTACGATTTTGATCAAGAGGAGTATATTAACACAATGTATACACTTCGTGCTAATTTAAGTTTCTAAATCTATTCAGCATCACCAACATATGTTTTTACAACAGTTAATTTACCATTTTTAAGCTCTCTAATTGTAAATTTAGCTTTTGATGGGTCATTTTCATCATACTCTTTTTTTATCTCTTTTATTTGAGTTAGTTTATTATTTTCAAATTTATACTCATTTGTAAAATATGTTGTTGGTGAATCTTTAACCTCTGTTATAATTTTTTTATTTTCAGCATCAACTATAGGAGAGGTTAACTCATCTAATTCAGTTGCTCTTTCATAAAAAGATTTATCTTTATTCCAAATCCAATATAAATATGGGGTATTTGGTCCAGCACTAATAGATTCCTGAATTCTTAAATCTTTAAAACCATCAAAATTGATATCTTCAAGAATTAAACCAGCTCTCTCTTCATCTGCTGATTCTGTTTCATCAAATTTTAACTCTTGTTCAACATTAACATCACCAGTTATAGCAATTTTTATGCTGTTTGCAGAAAAATTAGACTCTTCAGTTTTTTTTCCACTTACATAAAAAGTTGCTTTAAGTATATTTTCTGAAATTTTTCCTTCAAGTTCTGTAATAAATGTTTCTGTTTTATTATCAATATTTGTTTTAATTGATTTTAAACCACCAATTTCATCAATGTTAGAGTTTTCATCTTTTTTATTTAAATCTAAATTTTCTGTTTTTTGAACCTCATTTTTTTTGTTATTATCCTCTACTTTTACAGCTATGTTTGTAGTATCTTTTTTTATCTCCTCTGCTTTCTCATTTTTTTGTTGAGTGATTTTAGCCTCCTCTTTTTTACAACCAGAAAGAGCTCCAAGTGATAGTGTTAAAAGTATTAAAGCAATTTTTTTAAACATAACATTCTCCTAATAATAAAAATAAAGTTTCTATACTAAAAAAGATAGATTATAATCTAAGCAAATAATTAAATCAATACAATACTATTTGGGTGCATTTTTGTATTCAGATTTTGCTTTTAAGCCAAGCTCTTTAACCTCTTTTGAGTCCTCTCCATAGTAACCAACAACAAGTTTTCTAACTCTAAATGAGATAGATTTTACCTCTTTAAATGTTTTTTCTGTTTTTCTTTTAACACTAAACATCTCAAATTCAAGCTCCTCAAGTTTTTTAGTATACTCAATTAATTTTGAGAATAAATCCTCAAAATCCTCTACAGTGTAATCATTAATTTTTAAATCTGGATTACTTTTCATAAAATTCAAAGAGTCTTGGATTTTTTTAATATCCTCTGTTTTAATTTTCATAATCCCCTCTACTCTATGGTTAGTATATATTAAACGAAAATTTTATCTAATTTATTCATTATTTTTAAGTTTTTTCTATTAAAAACTCTGTTTCAGTTGATGAAAACAGTGTTTTAGTTGATAAAAACTCTGTTTCAGTTGATGAAAACAGTGTTTTAGTTGATAAAAACTCTATTTCAGTTGATAAAAACTATATTTCAGTTGATAAAAACTATATTTCAGTTGATAAAAACTATATTTCAGTTGATAAAAACTATAT
>JAFGXH010000230.1 GCA_016936735.1 bacterium | reverse complement strand
TTTGAAAGACAGAAACATATCTCTTGAAACAGAAAACAAAAGTTTGAAAGACAGAAACATATCTCTTGAAACAGAAAACAAAAGTTTACAAGAAAAAAACAATCAAATTAATAGTAGCAACAAAATCCTCACTCAAAAAAATAGTGAACTCGAAAAAAACATTGAGGATTTAATTGAGCAGAATAAAAAAATAGAGAAAAATAGTAAAGATAAATCGGAACTTATAGACCAACGAGACCAAATTATTCAAAAATTGAAAACTCAAATTATTAAACTTAAAGAGGATAAAGAGGAGCAAGAGAAAATAAATATGCTTCAAAATCAAGAGGTTGCTGTTATGAAATCAAAAGTTAATGAACTGGAACTCTCTAATAGTGAACTTTTAAAACAGATTGATGAAATCAAAACAGAACAGGAACAGAGCTATTTTAGAATGTTAAGTGAAACTCTTGAGAATGAGATTGAGACTTTGAAAAAGAGAAATAAACAACTCTCAACACTTTATAAAGAGTCTACAGATGAACAAAAAAGATATGAGATGAAAATAGAGGAGTTGATTGGTTATAATGAGAGGATGAAAGAGGAGCTTAATCGATTAAAATCAAAATCAAATCTATAATCAACACAAATAAATATAAACAGTAATAAAAAGGAGCTATATGGTAAAAAATCTTGTTGCTATAACATCATATTTTATTGATTCAGATGAGTGGCGAGAAAAATCCATAAGAGGTGTTAAAGGACAATCTGTTTCAATTTCACCTCTTGATTACAGTAATTATGTTTTAAGTGCAGATGCTATTCCTGGAGTTATTCCCTTTTTAGATAATAAACAGCATATTTTAGATATTGCAAAAAGATATGATACTCTTCTTTTAGCAGGAGGAGAGGATGTTGATCCCTCTTTTTATAATATGGAGAAATCTAAATTTGCCCAAACTATATCAAAAAAAAGAGACTATTTTGAGATGCTTATGCTTGAATATTTTCTTAAAGAGAATAAAAAAGTGTTTGCTATTTGTAGAGGATTGCAACTTGCTAATGTGTTTTTTGGTGGAACTCTTTATCAAGATTATAGAGAGTGGAATGAAAATAGCTTTTATCATTGTGAACAACCATATAAAAAACTTGTTCATGAGATATCTATCTCTGGATTTTTGAAAGATGTTTTACAAAAAGAGTCTTTAATGGTTAACTCTCATCACCATCAAGCAATTAAGAAATTAGGAACAAATTTAGATGTTATTGCAACTGCATCAGATGGAATAGTAGAGGGATTCTCTTATAATAACCAATTAATTGCTGTTCAGTGGCATCCAGAGATGATTTTTGATATTGATGAGAATCAAAGTTCAATATTAAAAAAATTTTTAATATAAAAAATCACAAAAAAATAACAAAATATTAGTGTTTTTTGTTTTATAATCTGTTTTTTTAGAGGTCTTTTATGAGCAAACTTTATATTGATGGAGATTCATTAACCTATAATGATTTTATTGATGTAGTTTTTAATAATAGAGAGGTAGAGCTCTCTTCAAAAGCAAGAGAAAAAGTTAACTCCTCCAGAGAGTTAGTTGAGCAGCTTGATAAAGGTGAAACACCTATTTATGGAATAAATACTGGATTTGGTTTTCTTGCAAATAAAAAAATTGATAAATCTCAAATAGAGCAGCTTCAACTTAATTTAATACGTTCTCATTGTGTTGGTGTTGGTGAGCCATACTCTATTCCAGTCACAAGAGGAATAATGCTTTTAAGAGCTAATGTTATGGCAAAAGGTTTTTCTGGAGTTCGTCCAATTGTTATTGAGACACTATTAGAGATGTTAAATAAGAGGGTTACAGCAATAATACCCTCACAGGGTTCCGTTGGAGCAAGTGGTGATTTAGCCCCATTAGCTCATCTTGCCCTAGCTCTTATTGGTGAAGGGGAGGTTATTTATGAAAACAAAAAAGAGTCTGCAAAAGAGTGTTTTAGTAAATTATCAATAACTCCTGTGAAGTTAAAATCAAAAGAGGGACTTGTTTTAATAAATGGAACTCAGGCAATGACAGCAAATGGTTTAGTTCAGTTAAAACGAATAAAAAATATTCTAAAAGCCTCTGAAATTATTGCTGCAATCTCTTTAGATGCACTTTTAGGAACAAATAAAGCTTTTGATTTAAAAGTTGTATCATCAAGAGGCCATAAAGGGCAAACAATAACAGCAAAAAATATGAATAAACTAATAACTGGAAGTGAAATTTTAGAATCTCATAAATATTGTTCAAAAGTTCAAGACCCATACTCTTTAAGATGTATTCCACAAGTTCATGGAGCAGTTAGAGATACAGTTAATTATGTTCAAACTATTTTAGAAACAGAGATGAATAGTGCAACAGATAATCCATTAGTTTTTGTTGAAACAGGAGAGATAATATCTGGAGGAAATTTTCATGGAGAGCCTGTTGCATTTGGAATGGATTTTTTAGGAATTGCAGTTTCTGAAATAGGGAGTATTTCAGAAAGAAGAATAGAACAATCGGTTAATCCATATTTAAATGAGCATCTTCCACCATTTTTAGTTAAAAATGAGGGAATTAACTCAGGTTTTATGATTGCACAGGTTACAGCAGCCTCTCTTGTATCGGAGAATAAGGTCTATGCACATCCAAGCAGTGTTGATTCTATCCCAACATCAGCAAATAAAGAGGATCATGTTTCAATGGGAACTATAGGTTCAAATAAATTAAGCAAAATTGTTGATAATGTTGAGTGGATTATAGCAATAGAGTATCTTACTGCAACACAGGGATTAGATTTTAGAAAACCATTAAAAGGTGGTGTTGGTGTTGAGATTGCAAGAGCATTTTTACGAGAATCTGTGCCATTTTTTGAAGAGGATGTAGAGATGCATCTTTTTATGAATAAGGCAAAAGAGATTGTATCAAATGAGTCTCTTGTAAATGCTATTGAGGTTAAGTTAGGTGAACTTCTTTAAAAAAATCAAAAAAAATATTTTATCTCTTTTCATTTTGAATAAATTAGATTAAACTATAATCCAATATTATTATTTAGGAGGAGTTATGAGAATTATAATCCTATTGCTTTTATTATCTCTTACTGTTTTTGCAAATGAGAATTTTAAAGTTAATCTCTTATCAGGACTAAAAGGGGGAACATATTATCAAATCTCTCAAGAGATAAAAGATAATTTAAAAGATGTTGTTGATGTTAATATTGAGAGTTCTCAAGGTGCAATTGATAATATGTTATCAATGATATCAAAGGATATATCTGGGTTTGTAATTCTACAAGAGGATGTATTAAACTATTTTTTTATTAATAAACGTAGTGCTCTTCAACTTGTAAAAAAGTTTGATGAAAAAGCCTCTCCTGAAAAAATGGAGCATTTTCTTAGTTCAATAAGAGGATTTATTCCATTATATTCAGAGGAGATTCATATAATAGTTCAAAAAGGCAGTGATATTAAAACAATAAAAAATCTTCAAGGAAAAAAAGTTAATCTTGGTGCTGAAAAAAGTGGAACTAGATTAACCTCTGCAATTCTTTTTAATATTGCAGGGATAACTGTTGAAAAATCTCATTTTGAGGATTCAAAAGCTATTGAGTTATTGATAAAAGGAGATTTAGATGCAGTTGTTTTAGTTGGTGGAGTTCCTCTTGAATCATTAAAAAATATCTCTGATGATAAATTAAAATTAATATCAATTCAAGATGATGTTTTTAAAGGTTATTATACAAATGCAACAATTCCAGCTGGAAGATATGGTTGGCAAAAAGAGGATGTATTAACATACTCAACAAGAGCATTAATGGTTTCTAAAAAAACAGACACATCTCTTGTTTGTGCATCAAAAAAACGATTTGCAGAGGAGCTTTTAAAAAAGATGGAGACTTTAAAATCCTATGGGCATAAAAAATGGGAACAGGTTAATCCCAAAGCATTAATAAAAGATCTCCCTTTAGAAGAGTGTGTAGAGCCTATTTTAAAAAAATGGGTAGAGGATAATACAAAAATGGAAAGAGCCTCTGAAAATACAACAAATCCTTAAATTCCAGAACCATCAATAAAATCAATTTCACTATCACCCTCTTTTTGAGAAGAGGATATCTCTTTATGAAGCTTTTTAAGTTCATGCACCTCATCAAAAAGTGTTTTTATTGCTTTTGCAATTGGGTCTGGAAGTTTAGAGTGTTCTAAATTATATTTTAATCCTCCCTCTTCATTGGTCCTTTGAATTATTCTTCCTGGAACCCCAACAACTCGAGAGTTTTTAGGTACCTCTTTTACAACAACACTTCCTGCACCAACAGCAACATTTTCTTCTAGAATAATAGGACCAAGAACTTTAGCCCCTGCACCAACAACAACATTATTTTTTAATGTTGGATGCCTTTTCCCAACATTAAGAGATACACCTCCTAATGTTACTTGATGATATAGTGTAACATCATCTCCAATTTCGGCTGTCTCTCCAATAACAACCCCCATTCCATGATCTATAAAACATCTTCTACCAATTTTAGCACCAGGATGAATCTCTACTCCTGTTATATTTCTGCTAATTTGAGATAATGCTCTTGCTGCAAAAAGAAATTTTTTTCTCCATAAAAAATTCGAAACTCTATGAATCATTACTGCATGAACTCCAGGATATAATAATAAAACCTCCCAAACACTTTGAGCTGCAGGATCTCTCTCTTGAAGAGTTTTTAAATCTTGCCAAAAACTTTGTCCATTTTTCAAAGCCTTTTTTATATTTTCTAACATAATAACTCCAATTAGCTTAGAATAATTATATAACTTAATTTTTTTTTTTCAATAAGTGATTTAAATATTTATAAAAAAAATGATTTATAAATATATATCTTTATAAATCTATAAAAGAATTGACAAAACTAAAAAAAAAAATATATCATGCTTTTTATAATATCGAGGGGGGAAAATGACTAAAATTATCTCAATTGCTAACCAAAAAGGGGGAGTTGGAAAGACTGTTACAGCTGTTAATTTGTCTAGTTTTTTATCAATTTTAGGAAAAAAAACATTATTAATTGATATGGATCCTCAAGGACATAGTGGTATTGGACTTGGTTTAAATATTGATGACCCTGAATATAAAACAACATATCATCTATTAATGAATAAAGATATAACTGTAGATGATTGTATAACAGAGGTTGAGTTTGAAGATGGTTCTCATATGGATATTATTATCTCAAATACACATCTTAGTTATGCAGAAAGAGAGCTTGAGAAAGTTTATCGTTCTCCACTTCAAATTTTGAAAAAAAAACTAAAATCAGTAATTGATAGTAGTAGTTATGATTTTATTATAATTGATTGTCCTCCTTCACTTGGTAATTTAGCCATGAATGCGTTTCTTCCATCTAACTTGGTTATAATACCAATATCTACATCATTTTTCTCTCTTCAAGGGATGGAGAAAATTGTTAGAACTCTAAAAGATGTGATGGAGGAGTTAGAGATAGAGTTTGATATATTTGGTCTTTTAACAAGGTTTAGAAAAAATCAGAATGTTTCTCACCAAGTGGAGATGACTGTAAAAAACTACTTTAAAGATCATTTATTAAAAACAGCAATAAGAGAGAATATTGATATTGAAAAAGCAATAGGAGAGGGGATGCCTATTTGCGAATATAGTAAATCATCAAATGGATTTATTGATTATAAACGATTAGCAATGGAGATAATAAATTATGGTAACAACTAAGAAAAAAAAAGGGAAAAGACAGAATTTTTTTGCATCTCAAAAATTAAATGAATCATCTGTTTTTGATTCAAATGGTGGAGAGGAGCTTTCTGCTGCCAAAAAATTTATTAATAGTGATTTGGTTGATCAACGAATTGAAAATGAGAAAAAAGAGAGTGATAACCAATCAAGAAAATTAGAATCTGTTGAAAAACCTGTTCTTTTAGAGGTTTTAAAAAACAGTTTTGATTTAACAGCAATTAATTCAACAAGTTTTATAAAACTTGAAAAAGAGGAACCCCTTTTTAAAAAAGTTCGTTACTCCATTTTTCATAATGATTCAATTTGGTTATTTTTTGATTCAAAATGTATATCATTTGATTTAGGAATGAGTGAACTTTTTCAATTTTCTGTGGATAGTGATTTTTTAAATTATGAACCACTAATTTTGGACAATAAAGTCTATTTTATTCAGGGAAAGAAAATCTTGGAATTAGATTATAGTAGTGGTGAGAAGAAACAGTACTCTATCTCTTTTATTCCTACATCTAATCTCCATATTTTTGAAGGTAGCTTCTTTTTAATTTCTGATTCAAATAGATTGATCTCTTTTAATAGCTCTTTTGAAGAAAACTGGTCTTTCTCTATTGATAACTATCTATTTACTCAACCAACATTTGAAAATGGATCTATCTGGCTTGGTACATCTGGTGGTATAATGTATCAATTAGATAAAAATGGTGAAGTTATTTGGACCTATAACTCAAAAAGCCCTATATTTTCATCTCCTCTTGTTTCAGGAACAAATCTATTTTTAACAACACTTAGTGGGAAAATACAGGTTTTATCGATATTAGAAAAGGATTATCGCTTCTCTATTGATACAGGTTTTGCACTTTTTGATGCACCAATTATACATAACGGAAGAGTTTATGTTGCAAACCGTTCATATCTTTATGAGATATCTCTCAGTGATGGTAGTTTTAAAAATATTGCTAATTTTCCAAATCATATAGAGACTTTAATCTCTTTAGGAGAGTATTTAGGAGTATATACTATTGATGGAGTTTTAATTTTAGTAAATGATGATATCACTCAATATAATCTTTTAGATTCTCAAGTATTAAGAAAACCATTTGCGGTTATGCAACATCTATTTTATATAAATGGAGAGCAAAATTTTGCAAAAATTGATATGAGTGCCTACTAAAAACTATTTCATCTCAAAAGTTTTAAACAAAAATGTGTAGATATCTGCAACTTCATCAATAATTTTTGATATTGGTTTACCATGACCATGACCAGCTTTTCTCTCTATTCTTAGAAAAATAGGATTTTTTCCTGAATCAGCACTTTGAACCATTGCTGCAAATTTTTTTGCATGAAGAGGCACAACTCTATCATCTGTATCTGCACTCATTATTAGTGATGAAGGATATGTTGTCCCTTTTTTTACATTATGAAGAGGAGAGTATTTATAAAGGGTTTCAAACTCCTCTTTACTATTTTCTGCATTTCCATACTCTGGAATCCAATAGTGACCAACTGTAAATTTATGATAACGAAGCATATCTGTGAGAGGTACTTCACATACTACTGCTCCAAAAAGTTCCGGTTTTTGAACCATTACTGCTGCAACAAGTAAACCACCATTACTTCCACCCATAATTGCAAGTTTTGAAGAAGATGTATATTTATTATTAATTAGCCACTCTCCTGCTGAGATAAAATCATCAAAAACATTCTGTTTTTTTGATAACATTCCATCCTGATGCCATCTCTCCCCATACTCTCCACCACCTCTTAAAATTGCAAGAGCATAAACTCCACCATGTTCAAGCCATAATAGTCTTGATGTAGAAAAATATGGAGTCATATTAACACCAAATCCACCATACCCATAAAGAAGAGTAGGATTTTGACCATTAAGCTCTACTCCTTTTTTATGAACAATAAATAGAGGAATTTTTGTACCATCTTTTGATTTATAAAAAATCTGTTTACTCTCATATTTTTGAGGATCAAAAGAGTATTTAGGTGTGAAATGTGGAATTAGTAGATTTTTCTCGAAATCATATTTAAATATTGATGGTGGATATAAAAAAGAGCTAAATTGAATAAAAAGCTCTCTATTTTCATTTGTAAATTGTAATCCACCAATACTTCCTAATGTTGGAAGTTCAACTTTTGATATCTCTTTTCCAGATATATCAAATCTTAAAAGAGTATCACTTGCATCTTTCATATATGTAACAAAAAACTGATTTCCACCCATTGCAAAAAGAGAAGCACTCTCCTCTCTCTCTTTTACAACATCATTTATAGATGTTGGATTTTCAATATCTACAGATATTATTTTTCCATTTGGTGCATTTTTGTCTGTAAAAAAGTAGAAAATAGAGTTTATATTTCCTAAAAACTCATATCTTGCATCTAATTTATCAAAAAGTTTCACAAAATCTGAACCATTTTTTAGATTTTTATAATAAAATCTTGTTTTAGGATTTGTTCCCTCCCAAACAGTAAGAGTTAAATAGTTGTTATCATCTGTTATATATGGAGCAAATGCCCTCTCTTTATGCTCTTTATCCTCAAAAACAAGAGAATCATTGCTTACAGAGTCTCCCATTTTATGAAAATATACTTTATTATTAAATGTCTCATCTGTTGATGGATATTTACTATAATAGAACCCTGAATTATCACTAAGCCAAGTAATTGATGGCCATCTCATATCACTAAAAATCTCAGGGTAATCAATTCCTGT
The DNA here is from genome assembly GCA_016936735.1 of bacterium. Taxonomy (GTDB): domain Bacteria; phylum UBP6; class JAFGXH01; order JAFGXH01; family JAFGXH01; genus JAFGXH01. The sequence goes on along the minus strand of JAFGXH010000230.1, from coordinate 14,303 downwards.
TTCAATATTTTTAATTTTATATGTTCTCCAATCACTTCCATTTTCAGAGAGACCATAAACCATAATTTTTCCATCTTTTGTTATATTTATTTCAGCAAGAGCTGTTGTCCCCTCTTTACTTAATTGATTTGGATCTAAAACCACCTTTAAATCACCACTCTCATTTTGAAGATATAAAACAGATTGGTTTTGAAGACCATCATTTTTTTCAAAGAAATATAATCCACCTTTTTTAGTTGGAATAGAGTATTTTTCATAGTTGATAAATTTTTTATACTCCTTTTTTAAAGAGTCTCTTAATTCTCCATTTTTTAAAAAATTCTCTGTTAACTCATTCTGTTTTGAAACCCATTCTATAGTATCTTTACCCTCTGAATTCTCAAGCCACCTATATGGATCTTCAACAATATTTCCATGGTAATTATCAGTTACCATCTCTTTTTTAGCCTCTGGATACACAAATTCTCCCTTTTTTTCACCCTTTTTATCAATCTGATTTGTACAGGATTGAGATAAAATGGTTACGAAAAATAGCATTAATAAAAATCTCATTCGACCTCCAAATATTAATAAACAAAAAGATATTATATAAATTTATCCTATATATCAATTCTTTTTTAGCAAATGCTGATTTATACCTATAAATTAAATATAATTTTTAAATTTTTTTATCTTAAAATGTAATATAAATCAGATATTTAAAATCAACTAACTATATTTTTCTATTTTTGAAAATAAAAAGTTATAAAATTGCAAATAAATATTAATTTGTAACTATTACAAAGAAATCTTTATAGACTTTTTATATTTTTTTCAATATAATTGGGAGTTTTTAATTCATGGAGGATTTATGAAGAAAATATTAGGGATTGATATTGGCTCAATATCTCTCTCCGTTGTAGTTCTTGACCAAAATAAAAATATCCTTGATTACGAGTATGTTTTCCATCAAGGTGATGTTGAAAATATATTGAAAGATATAATTAAGAAAGTTGTAATGAGGAATAAGCCAGATCAAATTGCAATAACCTCCTCAAGTCAAAAACTTTTAAAATATGGAAAAATTTTTGATTCAAGAGTAGCAATAATACAAAGTGCTCATCATTTTCATGGAAAAGTTGGTTCAATACTAACTGTTGGTGGTGAAAATTTTGGTCTAATAACTTTTGATAATGATGGAAACTATCTTAATTATAAAACAAATACTTCATGTGCTGCTGGTACAGGAAGCTTTTTGGATCAACAATCAAAAAGATTACAATTAAAAAATAGTTCTGAACTCAGCGAATTAGCTCTTCAAAATAGTATAGAACCACCAAAAATTGCAACAAGATGTGCTGTTTTTGCAAAAACAGACCTTATTCATGCTCAGCAAGAGGGATATAATATATCTCAAATTAGTGATGGATTATCAAAAGGACTTGCAAAAACAATAGCAGACACACTTTTTACAGATAAATTAAGTGATAATCCAATAATATTTGTTGGTGGAGTATCTAAAAATGGTGCAGTTGTAAAACATCTAGAAAGTTTTATAGAGAGAGGAGTTCATGTTGATGAGTTGGGTCATATATATGGTTCTATTGGAGTCTCTTTACTTTTTATTGATGAGATAAATGAGTATGAAACTTTACCTGAAAATATAGATGATTGGTTTAAAAGCTCTGTCAAAGATAGATCTTATGAGTATGATGAGTTAAAATTAAAACTTTCAACATATCCAGATTTTAATAGTTTAGAGAGATACCTTTTTGAACCAAAAGTTATCTCTGGTGCTGTTGATGTTGAGGTTGATATATATCAAAATCTTAGTCCTAAAAATAGTTTATATTTGGGTATTGATATTGGTTCAACAAGTACAAAAGCGGTTCTTATCAAACAGGATAATAGTGTTGTTGCAGGTTTTTATACAAGAACATCTGGACAACCATTAAGGGCTGTTCAGGCTATTTTTGAGACAATTGACAATATTGCAACTAATAAAAATTGTGAATTTATAATTAAAGGGGTTGCAACAACAGGCTCTGGAAGAAAATTTGTGGGAAAAATAGTTGGTGCGGACTCTATGCTTGATGAGATTACAGCTCATGCTCGTGCAGCTTACGATTTAGATCCAGAAATTGATACCATTATTGAGATTGGTGGTCAAGATGCTAAATTTACTACAATGAAAGATGGAATGGTAACACTTTCTATTATGAATAATGTTTGTGCAGCAGGAACAGGATCTTTTATTGAAGAACAGGCTCAAAAACTTGGCTGTTCACTTTCTGACTATTCAGTGCGTGCAGAGAGTGTTAAAGCACCAAAAGCTAGTGATAGATGTACTGTTTTTATGGAAAGGGATATAAACCATTATCTCACAGAGGGATACTCTGTAGATGAGGTTTTAGCATCAATTCTTCACTCTGTTAGAGAGAACTATTTAACTAAAGTTGCTATTCCTGCCTCAATTGGAGATAAAATCTATTTTCAAGGGGCAACTGCAAAAAATAGAGCTCTTGTTGCAGCATTTGAACAAAATCTACAAAAACCAATATATGTTTCACCATTTTGTCACTTAACTGGTGCATTGGGAGCTGCAATAACTCTTGCAGAAAGTAATTTTAATAAAACAACATTTAAAGGAATCTCTCTTTATAAAGATACCATTCCAATTGAATCTGAAATATGTACTCTTTGCCAAAATAACTGTAAAATAAAAAAAATAACAGTTCAAGGAGAGGTTGTTGCTTTTGGATTTCTTTGTGGTAGAGATTACAATACAAAAAAATTTATTCAACAAAGAAAAGATGGCTACTCTCTTGTAAAATCATTCGAAACATCAATGAGTATTCCTAAATTAGAGAAAAAATCTGATGTTGTTATTGGACTTCCATCTGGTTTATATATGCAGGAGGAACAGTATTTATGGATTAGATTTTTTCAAAATTTAGGAGTTCAAACAGTAACAAGTAATCATATAAAAGAGCCTGTTAAAGATGGAAAAAAACTTACTGGAACAGAGTTTTGTGCCCCAATGACATCCTATTATGGTCATGTTCAACATATAGCATCCAGAGCTGATTATGTTTTTTTACCAATATATCTTGACTCAAGAGATCATAAAGATAAAGAGATTTATAGACAATACTGTTACTACACACAATATGCCCCATCTCTTGTTTCAACAGTTGAGTCTCTAAATTTAAAAGATCGTGCAATAATGCCAACTATTGATAACAGAGATTTCTCCACAAAAATGGAGCTATACAAATCACTTAAATCAATTTTGAATTTGGGTTATCTTGGTTATTGGAAAATTGCAACAGCATATGATGATGCACTTGACTCTTTTAATGAGGCAAAGGAGCAATTTAAAAAAATATATGAGCGTGAAAAAGAGAGTGATAAAGTTAATGTTCTTCTTTTAGGGCGACCATACACTATTTTATCAAAATCAATGAATAAAGGGATTCCAGAGATTTTTTCATCAATGGGAGTAAAATCATTTTTTCAATCAATGCTAACATACTCAAAAGAGGATGTTGCTGGTATTGAGCCATTACTAAAGGCTTTTCATTGGAACTATGCAGCTAAAATTGTTGAATCTGCCTATATTGCAGCAAAAACAGATGGTTTATATCCTGTGTTGATAACATCTTTTAAATGTGGTCCTGACTCATTTGTAATTGAATACTTTAAAAGAATTATGGAGCAATTAGAGAAACCATACCTTATTCTTCAATTAGATGAACATGACTCAAGTGTTGGTTATGAAACAAGAGTTGAGGCTGCTCTTCGCTCATTTCAAAACCACTTTGAAAAAAAAGATAGAAAGATTAAACCAAAAGAGACTTTTATCAATCCAATTATAACAAGAAAACCAGTTCCAAATAAAACAATGCTTCTTCCTGTTTGGGATGATTACTCTGGAAAACTTCTTGAGGCAATTCTTATAAGACAAGGTTATGATGTTAGATTAATTCCTGTCACAAAACATGCCATTCAACATGGTTTAAGGCTAAATACAGCTCAATGCCTACCTGTTAATATTGTATATCAAGGTTTTGTTGATTATATTGAGGAGAATAATTTAGATCCAGAAAAAACAGTTGTTTGGATTTTAGACTCAAGTATCTCATGTAATATAAGAATGTATCCATTCTATTTTAAAACAATGTTTCAAACTCATAAAGAGGGTTGGGATAAAATAGAGGTTTTTTCTGGTGAGGTTACTTTTTCAGATATCTCTGTTGAGGCTGCTTTAGATGTCTATTTCGCCTATATGTTTGGTGGTATGTTAAGAAAAATAGGGTGTAAACTAAGACCTTATGAGATTAATAAAGGTGAAACAAATAGGGCTATTGGAGAGGCACTTAAGATTTTTTATGAGGCTTTTTTAGGAAATATCTCAAGAAAAGATGCCCTTGAGGATGCAATGGAGCTATTTAAAAAAATTGAGATAGTTCCACAAAATAGACCAAAAGTTGCAATTTTTGGTGATATTTATGTTAGAGATAATGATTTAATGAATCAAAATCTTCTTGATTCAATTGAGGAGGTTGGTGGAGAGGTTATAACAACTCCATATAATGAGTATGGAAGAATGATAGCAGATCCCTATGTAAAAAAATGGTTAAGACAGGGATTTTATGGTTTTGCATTTGTAAGTAAGGCAATTCTTAAAGTTACAAGCCTTTTAGAGAAAGAGTATTATGATCTTTTTAATCAAATTATAAAAGAGCCTCAAAATAAAAAGCAAATTGAGATTAGTGAAAAACTTAAACTATTTAATGTTACAATGTATCACTCTGGAGAGTCATTTGATAACATTATAAAGCTTTTTACACTAAAAGAACACTATCCAGATATATCATTATTTATTTTGACTGCTCCTGCTTTTTGCTGTGCTGGATTAGTAACAGAGGGAATGATTCAACAAATTGAAAAACATATTGGAGTTCCAATTGTATCTGTTGTTTATGATGGAACAGAGAAGCAACAAAATGATAAAATTATTCCATATATCAAATATCCACGCAAAAAAATGGGTGATGTTTGGAGTGAGATTGGTAATCAATTACCAAATGAAGAGATTTCAAAATTTAAAAATGCAAAATATCGAATGACAACTATAATTCCATATCAAAATCAACCAGCCAAAAAAGTTAGAGTTGTTTCTCAAGAGGAGTTAAACAGATTTTTCAAAACATACAATAAAGAGGCAGAATTTATAGTTGAGATTAAACAGATTGATGATTAATATATATTCTCTTTTTTAAAGTAACTATTTTAGTATAAATTCATAATATATGCTGAAAACTACTATAATAAACCCAATAAATTAAGGTATATAGTGGTAAAGCAACTAATACAAATGCAGCAATTCGTCTATGCTCTTCATTATAAAAATAGCTATTTTTATCTTTATAATTTTTTAAATTCCTTACTCTTGCAAGCCAACTTATAATAATCCAAACACCAATAAGCATAAAAAAATGGCCAACAGTAACTCTATCTCCAAAAATATGTTTTTTAAAATCTATCCATCCAATAAGATATATAAAAATACCAACAGATTGGGGTTTTAATGTAAAAAGAAATGGTTTCATAATGCTTTATAAAGAAAAAATTTTAATAAACTCTAAAACTCCTTTATTTTACAGGAATTGATTCATATTCAGTTTTAACTAAACTGTTTCCCACAAATTTTAAATCTAATTTACCAAGATAGACTCCAGATGCTCCAGCCTGTAAAATCATTGTATCACTATTTTTTGGAGTAAATGGTTTTTTAAGATATGTGTGAGAGTGTCCACCAATAATTAAATCAATTCCAGATATTTTTTCAGCAAGAGGTTCATCTATCTCAATCCCAATATGAGATAAAAGAATTAAAAAATCTACCTGCTTTCTTAATTGTGCTACCATAGTTTTTGCTGTTTCAAAAATAGGTAAATCTACAATACCTTTATGAGAATCCTCTCCAACAAGCCCTTTAAATGGAATACTTAAACCAAATACACCAAATTTAACCCCATTTACCTCAAAAATATCATATGGAGAGACATGTTTTTTAAATCCAGATAGCTCTGATGTATAGTTTGATGATACTATTTTAAATTTTGAATACTCCATTGCAGCTAAAAGTTTATCAGTTCCTGAATCAAACTCATGATTCCCTATTGTAACATAGTTATAACCTAACATAGATAATGCCTGATACTCTAATTTTCCACTATAGAAATTGTAATATGGTGTTCCTTGAAAAGCATCCCCTGCATCAAAAAGATATGTATTTGGAGAGTTTTTTTTAATCTCCTTTATAAGAGAAGCTCTTCTTGAAACTCCCCCCATATTACTTTTACCACCACTTCCATCAGGAAATGGATCTAATCTGGAGTGTGTATCATTTGTGTGAAGAAAGGTAATCTCTGTAATTTTATTTGACTCTTTTTTCCCCTCTGCAAAAAGAGACTTACCAATAAAAAAAGGAACACTCCCTAATGCTATATTTTTTATAAACTCCCTTCTTTCCATTATATATCCCTAATATTTGTTATTAAAGTTACTCTTTTTAATAAATTTTTTAGATTATTTTAAAATACTTTTATATTTTAAAAAAAAATAGAATTTTGGTAAAACACCAATAATAGATGATATATTTTTTGTCAAAAAATGTCAATAAATATAGAATCTTGACTTTTATCAAAAATAAATTAGAATAGAATAACCAACTTTTGGAGACGAGATGCCATCAAGTCTACTAACATTTAGATCTAAAATTAATAAAAATGATAAAAGTAATAAATCAACATTTGCAAATATTCGTCTTTTAGCATCAGGATATGCAGAGTTATACTATATTTTTCAAAATTTTATGGATCATATTATTGATTTTGGAGAATCTAATATATTGGGACAAAAATATCTTCCTGCAAGAATGAAAGAGTATAAAGGTCAGAAAAAAATTGCATTTATCTATCATGGTTACTTTCAGGGAACCGTTGGTAATGAAAGACTTGAAAGAGTTTTAGAATCGGAGCTTTTTAATATATTCGCAATATCAGGAACATACCAACCATATAGTCAAGATATTAGAAAATCTGCTGAGTATGAGATGAAAATTTTAGAATGGGTTATAAAAAATACAAATCCAGAGGAGGTCTATCTTATAGGTCACTCTCAGGGTGGACTTGTTTTGAGATATATGGTTCAATTTTTAGGAGCTCACCAATATATAAAAAAAGCAATATTTTTATCTACACCTCATAAAGGAACTCGCTTTGCCTATGCAAGTGATGTAAATAAAGTTTTTCTTGAGTCTTTGAGAAAACTTTTTAGAAAAATTCCAAAAATAGAGGGAGAATCTGCAAGACAAATGAGACCTGATAGTGATTTCATTAAAGAACTAAATAGTGCTAATTTACCCGCTGGAATAGATTATACATCAATATACACATATATTGATCCTGTTATTTTTCCATCATCAAATGCAAGATTACCATATAGAGAGGCTAATAATATTATGTTAAGAAAAATTGGTCACATGCAAACTCTATATGATTTTCAAGCTATTGAGCTTATTTTAAAAACACTACTTTTAGATTTTGGGAAAAAAGATAATTTTATACACTCATCTCAACTTGTTGAGAAAAGATATATTAAAACACAAAAAACAGAGTTTAATGAGTTTGTAACATATTAGATTTTGTTTAAAATATTTATTAAACCGCTTTAAGAATAAAAGGTTTGATATAGAAATTTTAAATTTATTGAATTAAATAGCATCTTTATTTTAATGTAAAAATAATATTTTTATTATTTTCACAGATTTAATGAATAATATAGCTCTACTTTATATCTAAAAATAGTCACTATTAAGGAGTATGTATGAAAAAAATAGTGTTAATCAAATCTATTTTAATTTTATCTCTTTTTTCATCTCCACTTTTATCAAAAGAGAAAAATTTTCTTCTTTATGAAACAACAAAAAGCCCAATATCATCTTTTGGGGATAGAATACTGCTTCCATATTTTTATCCATTAGAGACCAAAGAGACTGATATTATGCAATATAAAGAGATTTTCTCTTTTCTTGCACTAAAAAAAAGTGATTTGTATGCAACTTCAAAAATTATTGAGACTCCAGAGGCTCAAAAAAAACTATCAACAGATGCCATTTTAACTGTTGAAATTGGTACAAGTGATAAAAAATATCAAAAAGAGATTATCTCCGAGATGATTTATACGTTTACAGAGTATGGTATTAGTAAAGTGCTATTCATTATTGATGGAAAAGAACAACTATTGTCTCGAGCAGATATCTCTTTTACAACATTTACTCTTCAAATAGAGATGTGGAGAGCATTACCACCAATAAAATTAGAACATGCTTTAATTCTACTTCCTAATAAACAGATCATGAAAGGTGATGAATTTTATCAGCTTTTAGATAAATCTGATAAAAAAATGGTTGAGTTTATAACACAAACAATACAAAATGGTGAAAAATTAGAGAAAATTGCAGCAATGAAATCACTATCATATTTAAAAATAAAAGATAGTGATAAATATTTAATACCATTTTTGGCTCAAAATGATAAAACATTACTATTAGCTGCTTTAGAGGGATTATCTGGAACTAAAAAACCAGAAATACTATCTCAAATTGCAAAAAAAACAGAAGAGGAGAACTCCTCAGAAGTACTATTAGCCGCTTCAAATATTTTTATAGCATCAGGTGATCCTAAATTTGTTTCAAAAGGGTTATCATTTTTCTTAAAATATGATGATATTGATGCAAAAATTGATGTTATAAAAAAAATATCACTTTATAAAAATAGTGAAATAATGCTTTCTTTAATGCTTGATGACCAGAATGAAAAAATTAAATTAATGGTTTTAGAGTATTTAAAATCAGCAACAAAAAAGGAGAGTTTTGAAAAAATAAAAACTCTTTTAAATGATAAATCTGAAGCAGTTTCACTTCTTGCCTCTAACATTCTTTTTACACAACCACAATATAAAAAATTTGCACTATATCATCAGATAAAAAATAGTGATCCTAAAATCTCTTTTCAGGCTGCTGAACTTTTAAAAGATTATAAAGAGATAGAAACTCAAGAGTCTCTTATAAACTGTTTAAAAACACAAAAAAATACTCAAACAGCAATTCAATGTGGAAAAACATCTTTACTTTTAAAATATACAGATGCAACAATTCCAACATTTGATTTTGCTTTAAAAAACTCAGAGGATGGAGTTGTAGAGACATTAAATGGTTTTATTAGTTTATATAATGAGAAAACCATAATCCCTCTTTTAGAAAATAAAAATCCACTTCTTTTAAAATATGTATTAATTGATTTATCAAAAAAATATGTTGGGAAAAAAGATCTCTCTATTATTGAAAAAGTTGGAGTTTTTTTAACACATGAGAGTGAGATTGTTAGAGTTGAGGCTGTTAAAACATTAACATCAATATCTGGTAAAGAGTCTTGGTTAAAAATAGCAACAGTTAGTAAAGATAACTCTGAAAAAGTTAGAAAAGCTATTCTTGAATCTGCATATAAATATAGCAAAGAGGAGGTTCAAGAGCTTTTAACATCATATATTTCAGACTCCAGTAATGAGATAAGAGTTGCAGCAATTAGAGGTTTAATTGATTTTAAAGTTACAGATGCAATTCCTCTTCTTGAACAATATATAACATCATCTATTAGAGCAATAAAAATAACATCTTTAGAGGCATTAGTAAAATTAAGTAGCAAAATTCCAATGGAGATGGAACAAAAATTTCTTGATCTACTTGAGCAAGATGATTCAGAGATAAAAATGTGGGCTATTTATGGATTAGCTAAAACACTTAAAAGAACTACTCTACCATTTATAACAATTTATGGTCAAGATAATGATCCAAAAGTTAGACAAGCTGTAGTTTATGCTATTGGGGAGTTAAACTACTCTGAAAAAACAAAAATAGATATGATTTACTCTGCAATGGATGAAGAATCAATAGATATTCAAAAAGAGGCAGCACTTGCTCTTGGGAAAATTGGTCAAAAAGAGGATATAGAGAAAGTTAAAGAGTTAATAACAAAAGAGAAAAATAGTGATGTTAAAAAAATACTTCAAAGCTCTTTATCTGAAATAGAGGGTCGTTACAGAGAGGATTAATTTTTAATAGATATTTTCTAAATTTTTAACTCATCATTATCTTTATTATCTAAATCAAAAAAATCTTTTTTTTCAGATGTAGAGTTAATTATAATTGGTTTCATATCATTAGGAGACCATCCCATCAGATAGACCTCTTTTTTTTCTCCATCTAAGAGAATATGAGATAGATTATAGTGAAATACTCTTTTCCACTCCTTTCGCCCTCTTTCAAGCCAACTTCCTGTATTTAAATAAAGAGACTCTTTATTGATTTTTATCCATTCATGATGATGTGTATGACTAAATATATAGTATTTTGCTGATAGCAGTTTAGATATTTTTTCAGAGGCCTCAACTAACTTCTCATCAGGCTCAATAACACGACCTGATGAAAATATTAAATAGATTGCAATAGAGGAGATAAGATAAAATCCTCCCCCCAAAAAAAAATGGGCAGTAGATGGAAAAAGTAGCTGAATTGATAGAAAAATAAAAAAACCAACAATAATAAAGAACCACTCAACATAAAATGCAGATAAAGCCTCAAATAGAGAGTTTCCTACTGGAGTATGTTTCATTCTGTTTATTTTTTTTAATACTTTAGGCTCAATATTGTGTATTTTTGCTATCTCCTGAATATATCTTGTTTTTTTTAAATGTATTTTTGCACTAAAAATATGGGCAATTTTTACATTAGCAATAACCATAATTAATATTCTAAAATAGAATATTAATTGGGTTATAACACCTTTTACTCCCTGTTTTTTAAACCAATCCCAAATCTCTTTTAATCCCCAATCAGCAAGACCATGAGTCTCAATATCATTCGTTAAATTAGTCCAATATCTCATTGTAATATGGGAAAAAGGCATCTCTAAAACACCTATATGAGTTGGATGAAGAGGTGTTATAAAATTATTAAAAGATGTATAATCATCATATTGATTACCATGTTCCATATAGAAAAAATCTTTTTCATAATAGATCCAATCTTTAATTTTAATTCTATTTTCAAAATCTAATTTTTCATCATCTGAATTAAATTTTTGCATCTCTGAAAGAATAGTTTTAAACTCCTGTTTCACTTTTGGCCAATAAAACTCCACATCATGATTACCTTTTAAAATAACCAAGCTATTTCCATCAAAAACAAAATCAGATAAAGTTTTAAAAAAAAGTTGATGAATCTCCGATATTTTTCTTAATTTCCAAACCACATGCTTCTCTTTATTATTAAGACCATATCTCATTTCATCAAGAGATAATTTATATTTTTTTGACTCATTTGGATTAATTCTATAATTTATTTGAATAAAATCTATAAAATCTCCATTTATAACAAGCTCCCAAGAGGTATCTTTTTTCAAATTTTTATAGTATGATATAAATTTATGAAAATGTTCATCTCCAAAATGAACCTCCTCTTTATACTCTTCTGGATTCAATCTTTTAGCTTGATATCCAAGATGAATATCACTAATCACAATTCGATGCTTGTTTGACATAATATCCCCATAATTTTTAAAGTTAATCTATAAAAATTTTATAGTAAAGAATTTTAAGTCAATTCCATTATAAATTCAATTAAAAATAGAATTTAATGAAAAATCATATTTATAAATTGTTTGTGAAATATATTTTATAAAAAAGAGAAAAGTTTAAAAACTGTAATTTGAGTGATGAATTTTCTTTTAGTTTATGATATTATTAGATAATTTGATAGATATTTTAAAATAATAAAAAATAATTATATCAAAATATAGGGGATGAAAATGAGAATATCTATTTTTGTGATATTTCTATTTAATTTTAACTTTATATATGCCTCAAATTGTATTCATCAATGTGAAATTGGTGATGATGGTTGCTGGAGTTATGATAATATAGATTTTGTTGGTTATTGTGAAACTATTGATGGTTGTAGAGTGTTAGTAACAGATACAATATGTCCAGCAGAGGATATTTGTGAAAATGGAGCTTGTGTAAAAAAAACAGTAGAAGATTGTCATCATGATTGTCGAGAGGGGGCAATTTTCTGTTTTTTAAACAATAGAATGGTTTGTGATGATTATGATAATGATGGTTGTTATGAGTGGTACTCATTTGAAACTTGTACCTCAAATCAGGAGTGTACAACAAATGCTTGTATTGATATTGCTTGTTCAAATCAATGCCAACAGGGAGAAAAACGTTGTAGTGGTGAAAAAATAGAGCAATGTGGTAATTTTGATGGTGATAATTGCTTAGAGTGGAGTGAAGCAATCTCTTGTGGCATTGGTAAAACATGTAGAAATGGAGTTTGTGTTAACTTAACAAATTGTACCAATCAATGTATTGTGAATGAGATAAGATGTAGTGGAAATAGAGTTGAAAAATGCAAGTTAGATAGTAGTGGTTGTTATAAATATTCTCAAGAGATGATTTGTTCTCAAAATCAGATATGCTCAAGAGGAAAATGTTTGAATAATGGTAATTCAGTAGTACCAAATGCTGGAGATGTAATAAATACAAATTCTGTTATATCTGGGGAGAGTAGTAGTATTGATAGTGGTTCACCAAATCTAAACCTTGAGATATCTTGTATAAATAGTAATAATCAAGCTTTTCTTCTAAAATTAGCAAATAGTTTTGCAAATAGTGGCAAACAGGATACTCCACATAATGAGCTTATAAAATATCTTCTTGATACAAAATATAGCCAATCAAATATTATCACATCTACAAATTCAACAGAAAAAATATCTTATGATGCTGTAAGGGGAGATTTAGGAAAAACACTATCTCCACTATATTGGATTAGAAACACTCTTCAACTTGCTAATGTAAAAAGTAGTAATTTTTTTATACGTGATTTCATGCAGATACAAAGCAGAGGTGGTGACTCTCCAGAAAAAATGATGACTGTAAAAAAATATATAATATCAGATGGAGTTATTAATTCTCAATTTGCAACCGATTTTAACTGTTTAGTCAATGAGATTAATAAAATGGAGGTTGTAAAAATTAAAAATTTAAAAGTTTTTGATTTTTCAAAAGTTGCACATCGGGATGCTATTCAATTAATTCCATATCCACTTGATTCTCAATATAGAGTATCTCAATTTGCTGGAGATATTATGCAAAATATTTTGATTGATGAGAACTCTATATTTTCAAAAGGGGAGCTTCAGGGAGTTTTTGCATCTGATGGTGCTTTTAGAAATTTGAAAATTAGAAATAATAAAATCTCAATAAAAGGAAAGCATGTTATAACAATAAATGGTATGTTAAGCGGAGAGATTAGTAATAATAGGGATTTAAAAGGAGTTTTACTAAATAAAAGTGATATTATTCTAAATCCAATTAGAGTGGGTGGAGAAGCAAATATATATATTTTAGGCTTTAATAATGGTGACAGAAAACCAAATCATCCTGACTACTACATTTATGAAAAAATATTAGGAACACAGCAAATTACTGATTTGAGAACTCAAAAAACTACTCATGGTAGATATTATAGTAATTGGATAGATGTTGATATGGTAAAATTAAGAAAACTTTTTCCTTCAACTTTTTCAAAAGTTCAGCTTTTACAAAGAGAGGGAAAATCTCAAGAGGTAATTCAGCAGGAGTGGAAAAGAATGATGCTTCAGGTGGGAAAGGAGGTTTTTTAAATATCCATTAATCTATTTATATTTTGAAATACTCCTCTATGGTTTGTTTTAATAAAATAGGAGTTTTCAATACTATATATAAATTTTTTCATTGATAAATCTCTATTTTCTAAACTCTCCTTTAGCCTACTTATTAAATTTTTATGATACCATCCAAAAAGAGGCTCAACTCCATCAGGGGTTTTATATAAAACAGTATCATATTTTAATAGTTCTGTTTTTAAAAGTGGTGTTATAAAATCCTCTGTTATTGAGGGCATATCTCCAGCCACAACAAATAGATAATCTGTATTGATTTGATTTAAAATAGAGTATATTGCACCAAGAGGACCTGAATCTGGATAAATATCATTTATTATAGGATAGTTATATTCAGAATATCTATCACTATTTGAGCTTATATATATTTTTGAAAAACAGTCCCTTAAAATACTTAATGGATGCATTATTAAAAAATTTCCATTTATTTTATAAACCATTTTATCACTACCAAAACGTGATGATTTT
>JAFGXH010000229.1 GCA_016936735.1 bacterium | reverse complement strand
CTAAATCCTTGCTTACTCCATTTCCATTTTTATAGTTATCACCCAAATTACTACAAATTGCACCATCTCCTAAATCACAAGCCTTTTCGTAAAGCTTATTTGCTTTATTTATATCCTTTCTTACTCCACATCCATTTCTATAGCTACACCCCAACTGACTACAACCTTTACCATTTCCTAAATCACAAGCCTTTTCGTAAAGCTCATTTGCTCTATTTATATCTGTTTTAAAAATTTTTTTACCTAAAACAACACAAGCTTCTGGAATTTCTGATTCACAATAATCTTTAAGTGTCTCTTTATCCTTTTCATTTAAATTTTCAATAATGTAATTCATTTTTAATTCTACTGAATTATTTTCTTGATATTTATTTATATCCTTCTTCCAATAGATAGTATTTTTGTTATTATTAGGAATAAATAAAATATCATAATCATATACAAAATTATTGATTTCTTCTATATGTGGAAAGGATATCTCCTCATTTTTAATTATTTCTTTACCATTTTTCCATTTTTTCCAAATTGTAATTCTTCCCCCTTTTATTTTTTTATCTTCTGGATTTATCTCAATAAGTGATATAGGGAGTTTTACCATTATTTTATTGGTTGCTATTGAATAATTACTTGTTCCATTCTCTTTTACATTGTTTTTATTAAAAATAATTGAATTATCATCTATTTTAAACTCTGTTGAATCAGAAGTATTTTTAATTATTATTTCATATTTTTCCGAATCTTTTTCAGAGTTATATTGAGTTGTTATCTCTTTTCTAATGATATTACTAGAACCACTAAGTAATACTTTTACTTGTTTTTTTAACAAATCATAATAATTAGCAGATATATTTGAAGATAAATCAACAGATATTTTTTCTTGTAATGACTCCTTACTAAGAATATGCGTTAATGGAACTTCATCTATTTTAGATTGATTCAATAGTAAATTTAGTGAAAAAAATAGATATAATATAAGCATTTTTAATTCATACTATTTATTTAAAAGCTCTTTTTCTGTTGAATATTCAAGATTTTTTGTTTTTTTGTCTAAATTTTTAAATGCTTCTTTTGCATTTGTATCAAAAGATTTTTTAAAACTATCTTTTTGTTTATCATTCAATGAGCTTTTCTCAATAGTAGAATCAAAACTTTTTATTAAGTTATTCAATAATTCTAAATCATTCTTACTTTCTACAAATTTATCAATTTTTTTAAAAATATTCTTCATTTTTGTATCCAAATCAATTGAAGACTCTTCATTTTTTACTAAATAATCAATTAAATTATTAAAAGAATCTTCAATTGAAATATTATTTTCTGTATCTTCCATCTTTTTGAAGAATAGTTCTAAAAAGTAGTTATTCACATCACTAACTAATGCAATATCAAATGCCTCTTCTTCAATTTTAAATGGTTCTACAACTTTATACAAAATACTATTCTCTTTTTCTGGATTAGTAAAAAAGCAGGTTACTTGTTTTCCTCTTACAATATATTTTGAATAATTTTCATATCTAAAATTAATGTTTGTAGTTAGATGTTTTTTTATATCTATGTTATATTCTTTATCATTTTTAAGATTATTATACTTACCTTCTAATATTTCTTCATATTTCCCTGTTCCTTTAAGAATATTCATAACCTGCATCTGCCTTATATCTGATAAATATTGTAAAGCATCTGACTCATTATTAAATTCACGAGTTACTATTTTATCATTGAATCCAAGATTACTATTATTTACTTTTTTTTCACATCTATCTTCCTCTTGCATTCTTTTGTTGCTCTCATTTTTACTATCATTTACAGCAATTGAACCATGAGCGTTACAACCTAAAATAAACACTAAAATAAGAAACAATGATTTGCTTAAAATTCTCATAATATACCTCAATAATATCTATACTCACTTTATCACCATTTTAAAATAAAATCAACTCTAAAATGCCCATTTTTTCATTGAATTTTTTGCAAAAAATCAGACCAAGAACAACATTTTTATACTCTACTACATCAATAGATTTCAAAATTTAATAAATTCTTTATCATCTTTCCTACTTTAGCTTAATCTTTTGATTTTCACTCTTCTCTTTCTTTTATCCCCTTTTGAAGGGGTTTTATATTTTTCCTCCAATCTCTTTAAATTTCTCAACAAAATCGGAGATTTTTTTAAACACACTCTGTTTTTTTGTTAAATATTGAGGATTTAATGGGCTCATTTTGGGTAAAATCTCATTAAGTTCTGTTCCATTTTCTGTTGCATATCCATGTTTTAGAGAGACATTAATATATCGTTTTGCACTCTCTTCATTAAGATTTTCAGATTTAATTAACTCATCTGCCTCTCGTTTTCTTTCCGCTTGAGCAAAAAGGAAAAATGAGTCAATAATAGTTGCTTTATCATGAATACTCTCTAAATCTGCCTGATTAATAAAATCAACAACTAAACTCTCTTTTGCACGATTTCCAACACTAGAGCGAATTAAACGACGAACCTCTTCAACTAATAGTGATTTATCTTTTAGATTTTTATTTTTCTCAAAAATTAGTTCAAGAATATAATCTAAATTTATCTCTTGTGATTTTAAAAGGTCAACCTCAAAAACAACATCACTCCAATCAATTGAGGATTCATCTTTCTCTTTTCCACCACGTTCACGACGAAGCCACTCTCTAATATCGTTATAAAATGAGCGATAATCCTGTATATCTCTCTCCTCTGGTAGTTTTATTTTTTGCATATTAGCAATATCTTCATCACTTACATAGTGGGTTAATTTATATTTTTCTAACTCTTTTGGGTCTGTTATATCAATATTTTGCAAATCCTTTAGCTCTACAAACTCATCATAATTTTGTAATATATTCTCCATACGCAAATATTCACTAAATAGTTTTACAAACTCTTTTTTATCTTTCTCTGTAACAATCTCATCAATATTCTGAAAATGCTCCTTTAACTCCTTTATAATATCCATATAACCACGATGTGCCTCACCTGTAATAATATCAGTAAAGCCCTCCATATACTCTTTATAACTTTTTTCAAGTAGCACATTTTTAGTGTTTTTATCTCCAAAAAGGGTTATTGCATTAATAGTTGCCTGCTCTAAATCACGAAAAGTAACTATATTTCCAAAAGTTTTTGTAGAGTCATAAATACGATTTGTACGTGAAAAAGCCTGTATTAATCCATGATAATGAAGATTTTTATCAACAAATAGTGTATTTAATGTTGGAGCATCAAAGCCAGTTAAAAACATTCCAACAACAATAAGAAGATCTATCTCCTGCTTTTTTACACGATTAGAGAGATCTCTATAATAGTTTTGAAACTCTTTACTTTCAACTCCAAAATTGGTTTTAAACATACTATTATAGTCACCTATTGCTAAACTTAAAAAATCTTTTGCAGAGCTATCCATTGCTGAAAGTTCAAAACTTTCATCAACAATTTCACCAATTGCATGTTGCTCCTCATTAGCTGAAAATGAGAATATTGTTGCAATTTTTAGTGGTTTATCACTCTCTTTTTGTAGATTTTTTAATGATTCATAGTAAAATTTAGCTGCATTTACACTACTCACTGCAAACATAGCATTAAAACCCTTTCCATTGTTTTGCAATCGATGTGTTTTTTGCCTAAAATTATTTAAAATATATTGAGATATCTCTTTAACTCTCTCTGGATGTAGTAATGCCTCATTATTTTCAGATAGTGAGATTTTTTTCTCATCCTGCTCGGTTTCAATAGTTTTAAATTTAGGGCGTACATCATTATAATCAACTTTAAATTTTAATACTTTCTCATCTCTAATTGCATTTGTTATAACATAAGAGTGTAGTTCACGACCAAAAACACTCTGTGTTGTCTCATCTCCTAAAGCATTTTCAGGGAAAATAGGTGTGCCAGTAAAACCAAATTGATAAAACTTTTTAAATCTTTTTTTAATATTTTTTTGAGCCTCTCCAAATTGAGAACGATGAGCCTCATCAAAAATAAACACCACCTGTTTATTATATATTGATAGATTTTGTTCTGTTTTTATAAGATTATTTAGTTTTTGAATAGTGGTAACAATAATTTTATTATCATCACTCTCCATATTACGTTTTAATCCTGCTGTATTCTCTGATCCATTAACACTATCGGGAGAGAATCGTTGATACTCTTTCATTGTTTGAAAATCTAAATCTTTTCTATCAACAACAAATAGAACTTTATCAATAAAATCTAGTTCAGTTGCTAAACGTGCCACTTTAAAACTAGTTAAAGTTTTTCCAGAGCCTGTTGTATGCCAAATATAGCCTCCGGCCTCGGTTGTTTTCCATTTTTTAGCCAGATATGAGCTATTAATTTTCCATAATACTCTTTCAGTAGCTGCAATTTGATATGGACGCATTATAAGTAAAGCATCATTTACATCAAAGACAGAGTATTTTATTATTACATTTAACAGAGTATTTTTTTGAAAGAAAGTTGCAGTAAAATCTTTTAAATCTTTTATTAAAGTGTTATCTGATTTAGCCCAATTCATAGTAAAATCGAAGCTATTTTTATCACGTTTTATAGTATTTGCAAAATATCGGCTATCTGTTCCGTTTGAAATAACAAAAAGCTGAATATATTTAAACAGAGAGTTATCTGAATTAAAGCTCTCTTTGCTATATCTATGAATTTGATTAAAGGCTTCACGAATAGCAACTCCCCGTTTTTTTAGTTCAACATGTACTAAAGGGAGACCATTTACTAAAATAGTAACATCATATCTATTTGAGTATGCTCCAGTCTGTTCAAATTGTGAAATCACCTGTAGTTTATTATTTGCAATATTTTTTTTATCCAATAGATATATATTTTGAATATGTCCATCATCAAAAACAAAATCATAAATATAGTTATCATGTATTTTACGAGTTTTATCTACTAAATTATCACTAGGTTTATCTAAAAACTGTTCACAAAATCTAATCCATTCAGCATCTAAAAACCTCATATTATTAAGTTTTTCTAACTGCTCTCTAACATTAACAAGCATTTTTTCAGGAGTTGTTAAATCTTTTAGATATTCATATCCCTGATTTACTAAATCTTGAATAAGCTCTCTCTCTAAGTCTGCCTCTGTTTGATAACCAGCTCCCTGTTGATTTATCTCTGTATATTTATCTAAAACAATAAAATTGTTTGATTCAGCAATAGTTTTATACTCACTCATTTTTACCTCCATTAATTATTATATTAATCTGTTTTTTTCTTTTCCCCTCACCCCCTAGCCCCCTCTCCACTACTTGGAGATGGGGAATTTAGTCTTTTTGTATTTTAATTAAGAAAAATTAAATATTCTTTTTCTTTTTTTTTAATAAATAAAATCATGATTTTACTTATTTTTTAAGTCCCTCTCCACGTAGTGGGGAGGGATTTAGGGTGGGGGGGAAAGAAACTTTTTTTTATTCCCCAGCCTTCCCCTCAAGGGGAAGGAGTTTTTTAGGGGGTCCGCTACCGAAAGTTTAATAACATATCTCTATAATACTCATACTGCTTTTGTCTTAACTCGATTTCACGAGGTAAACCCTCGGTAATTGAGGAGGTCAGTGCGTCGAACTTGTCCAAAATAGAAACAATTCTATTTTGTTCTTCAAGAGAGGGGATAGGGACAGATATTTTAGCCATATCATTAGCAGAAACATCAATAACTTTTGTTCCTTTTGCATATTTTATTTTTTGAGAAAAAAACATTGAAGTTTGAGTATAGTAAGTAAAATATTTACCTAAAATTTCATTACTAGGTTTGAAAATAGTTGCATGCCCACCAGTTACAGCTTCTAACTCACCAAGATAAGCTAAAGCTTTTCCAACATCTTCTAAATTTTCACTTGTATTTGTAATAATCACATCACCTTTATTAACTTTCCTTAATTTTTTTGCTGTTTCTTCAGAAACAAATGATTTTGTTTTAGTTGTTGAAGTTCCATAATAAGTATAAATTTGACCATAATGAATTGCAGGAACTCCAGTTTCTGTAAAATCACTTTTGGGTAATCCATTTCCACGAACTAATTCTCCCACCTCCCCCAAGGTTTTCCATTCAACTTCGCCATCTTCAAAGCTCAATAGTTTATCTCTATAATACTCATACTGTTTTTTTCTTGCTGTAAGCTCTGTTGTAAGCTCTGTTGTAAGCTCTGTTGTAAGCTCTGTGAATGTGTCCAAAATACGAACTATTTCGGATTGAATGTGAAGCGGTGGAATTGGGATTTGAATTTTTTCAATTACATCTCTTCTTTCTATATTTGTAATAGCTCCACCTGTAGTACTAACTATCAGATTTGTAAAGCATTCAAAATAATATTTTATGTATTTTATATTAACTTTTAATAAATCAAGTCTAAGTATTAATAGTGCTTGATTTATAACTCCAATTCTATCTTGTTGAGTTATTATTGATATTTTACCAATTGTTCCAGAACAACTAATTATTATATCATTGGGCTTTACATAAAATCTCTTTAATGTTTCTGCTTTTTCATTATCAATAAAATATCTAAAGTCACGACTATTATATATTGCATGTTGTTGTTCATAAATAGGTACTCCATCAGTAATAAAAAATTCTTTTTTTAATGCTGAACCAAATGGACCTCGAATATATCCTTTTGGTTGCAATACCTCCCCCAAGGTTTTCCACTCTACTTCAACACCATTAAGGAGTTTCTCGATATAATTTTTATTACTCATCCCTCAATCTCCTCAATAATTGAATCAATAGCAAGACGGAGTTTATCAATTTTGGTAACAGTCTCTTTTATCTCCTCGTTTAGTTTATGGATATCAACAAGCTCTCTTGTATCTTTTGCCTCAACATAGGAGCTAACAGAGAGGTTGTAATCGTTTTGGGATATTATATCATTATCAACAGATTTTGAAATATGAGCTATATCCTCTTTATTATCAAAGATTTTCATGATTTTTTCGATATGTTCATCTGTAAGTTTATTGTTATTAGTCTCTTTTTTATAAAAATCCTCTCCACTTGCATCAATAAACTGTGTTTTATTAATGTTTTTAGATTTTGAAAGAACTAAAATATTAACTGCTATTGATGTTCCATAAAAAAGATTAGGAGCTAAAGAGATAACAGTCTCAACAAAGTTATTATCTATAAGATATTTTCTGATTTTTTGTTCAGCTCCACCACGATAAAATATACCTGGAAAACATACTATTGCAGCACGACCTTTGCTTGAAAGATAACTTAAAGAGTGAAGAATAAAAGCGAAATCTGCTTTTGATTTTGGAGCTAACACTCCAGCAGGAGCAAAACGCTCATCATTAATAAGTGTTGGGTCATCAGTTCCAATCCAAGTTACTGAGTATGGAGGATTTGAAACAATAGCATCAAAGGGTTTTTCATCACCAAATTGAGGAGCTAAAAGGGTATTTCCTAATGCAATATTAAATTTATCATAGTTTATGTTGTGTAAAAACATATTCATACGAGCAAGGTTATATGTTGTATGATTAATCTCTTGACCATAAAAACCATCCTCTATAATATGTGAATCAAAATGTTTTTTTGCCTGTAATAACAAAGAGCCTGAACCAGCAGCAGGATCATATATTTTATTAACTGTTGTCTGTTTGTGCATTGCTAACTGTGCAATTAGTTTTGATACATTTTGAGGAGTAAAAAACTCACCCCCCGATTTACCAGCATTGGCTGCATAGTTTGAGATTAAAAACTCATAAGCATCACCAAAAAGGTCTATATGATTATCCTCAAAGTTTCCAAATTTAAGCCCCTCAACCCCTCTAATAACAGCAGCTAAACGGCTATTTTTATCTTTTACAGTGTTTCCTAATCTATTACTTGTTGTATCAAAATCTGCAAACAGCCCCTTTATATCCAATTCAGATGGATAACCATTTGCGGAGTTTTCAATTGCTGAAAATATAGCAGCTAAATCTGTATTTAAACTCTCATTACTATTGGCAGTTTTTGCAATATTTGAGAATAGTTGTGTTGGATATATAAAATATCCTTTTGTTTTAATAGCATCATCTTTAATATCTTGAGTTATAACATCATCAGAAAGTGTTGAATATTTAATGCTTTCATCATCACCCTCAATATATTTTATAAAGTTCTCACTAATAAAACGATAAAAAAGAGTCCCTAAAACATACTGTTTAAAATCCCATCCATCAACAGAACCACGAACATCATTAGCTATTTTCCAAATTTGAGCCTGTAATTCAGCCCGTTGTGCTATACTTGACATATAAATACCCCTATCTATTACAGTGTTTGATTATTTGATATATTTTTCATCAAAAAGTGATACAATAAACATCTCACTTTTATATAAAAAACCATAATATATTATTAATTTGAGTGTTGCAACTTTATTTTACCACAACATAACTATGGCTTTAAATTAATTTTATCTCTATTTTTCCCACTGAAAAACTATAAACCTTCTTTTTCAGGTCAGAAATGGATTCTGACCTGACTATATTATTATTTTTTATTCCAGTTGGGATTGAATCTATTTCAATCCCAACTGCAACTAATTTTTTTCTTTCTTTTTCAGGTCAGAAATAGATTCTGACCTGACTATATTATTATTTTTTATTCCAGTTGGGATTGAATCTAT
>JAFGXH010000228.1 GCA_016936735.1 bacterium | reverse complement strand
TGTAAATATATTTTAAATATTTTAAAAATAATATACAAATTAAATTTAAATATTTTACATATTTAGTGATTTTTTATAATACTTATTTCAAAAAAAATGATTAGAGGTAAATAAAAAAATAGATTTTTAAAATAATAAGAAATAGTAAATTTTTAGATTTTTTAATTCTCTTAAAGAGATTATAATAATATCCTCTTTTGTTGACAAAAATACTGAAAAATATTAGAATCTAATGTACTTTTTGAGGCAAAAATGAGATATTTTTTATATTTTTTAATAATATCAAATTTTTTATTACTTGCTTGTTCCGAAAAAACATCAACAAATACAAATGCATGCTCTATTGAATACCCTAATGGCTATTGTATTAAAGGAACAAAATGTCTTGATGGAGCCTGTATTGATGTTTTAGAGCTCTGTTCATCATATAATCCTCATGGATTATGCTCTCTTGGTCTTGTTTGTGATGAGGGGGTTTGCGAAAAATCTCTAAATCCATGTTCTGAAGAGAGTATTGATGGATATTGTAGTAATGATAATGAGGTATGTTTTTATGGTGAATGTAAAGATAAAACAACTGTTTGTTGGGTAAATAATCAATCTGGAGAGTGTCCTAATGGATTAAGTTGTGTTGATGGGTTTTGTGAAAAAGTTGATTCACCATGCTCTCAACTTAATAAAAATGGTTTTTGTCCTGAAAATATGGTTTGTCTTGATGGTCAATGTAGATTCTCAACAGATTTATGTTCTCAAAATAATACAACAGGAATTTGTCAATCTGGAAAATACTGTTTAGAGGGGGAATGTTTTCCAATATTATGTTATGAGGGACAAATTAGAACCTGCTATACATCAAATCAGGGTGAAATAAATGTTGGTATTTGTAGAGAGGGAGTTCAATTTTGTAATGGAAATAGTTGGGGAGAGTGTATTGGAGCAATAACACCTCAAGAGGAGATTTGTGACAATATTGATAATAACTGTGATGGTGATATTGATGAAAATGTTTTAAATCAATGTGGTTTTTGTGGGAATGAACCAGAAGAGATTCCTAACAACTATATTGATGATGATTGTGATGGAAAAACAGATGAAACTGATGAGAATCCAAATGGATTGGAGAGTTGTGATGGAAGGACAAATCAACCATGTTATACAGGTCCAGCAGGAACTGCTGGTAAAGGGATTTGTAAAGGTGGTTTAAGAGATTGTCTTCCTGATGGTAGATGGGGAATTTGTCAAGGAGAAACATTACCACAAGGAGAGATTTGTGGAGATGGATTAGATAATAATTGTAACTCTATAATTGATGAAAATTGCTATAATTCATGTGATTCAAATGCAGAGGAGATTTGTGGAAATCATAAGGATGATAACTGTAATAACTTAATTGATGAGGGTTGTATAACTGTTGGAAGAAAAGAGTGTATAGATAATGAGATTTGTGGAAATGGTTTTGATGATAACTGTAATGGTGAAATAGATGAAAGTTGCTCCTGTAGTGGAGCAGAGACTCAGGAGTGCTACTCTGGAGACCCCTCTAATATTGGTGAAGGAAAAATTTGTAGAAAGGGTACAATGAGTTGTATAGGTGGAGAGTTTTGGGGATCCTGTATTGGCGAGACTCTTCCAGAGTATGAATTATGTGATGGTTTTGATAATGATTGTGATGGAGAGATCGATAATAATGCATTAGATGCAGATAGTTGTGGAGATTGCTCATTTACAGCTCTTATGGAGATTTGTGGAGATGGAATAGATAATGATTGCAATAATGTTATTGATGAAAACTGCCCTGTTTTCTGTATTGCAGAGGAGGAGGTTTGTGATGGTATCGATAATGATTGTGATGGATTAATTGATGAGGGACTTGTTAATGCTTGTGGAAAATGTGGCGAAAGTTGCTATGAAATTGAGATTACAGGAACAACTGGATTCCAAAATGGGATTTATGATGGTTTAAGCAATGAACAAAACCCAAATGAGATAACACTTGATTCATCAACAATTCAGAATGATTTTATTTGGATTGCAAATAGTGGTGATAATACTGTACATAAAATAAATACATCAACTGGTCAAAAAAGTGGACCATTTAATGTTGGAATAGATCCATCAAGAACTGCTGTTGATAAAGATGGTTCTGTCTGGGTTGGAAATAGAGGAAGTCACTCTGTTACAAAATTAGCAAATGATGGTTCTCTATTAAGAACAATAAATTTAGCTCAAGGTTGTTATCCAAGGGGATTAGCTCTTGATAGGGGAGGAAATTTATGGGTAGGATGTTACTCAACATCTCTTGAGGGGATGGTTGAGGCTGATGGATATCTATATAAAATAAATCCAGATGGTATTATTGAAACAGGTTATCCATATCAAACAAATATCCCAATTTATGGATTAGCAATAGATAGACATGGTTATTTATGGAGTTCTCGTCTTGATTCAAGAAGCAATACACAAAAGATAATCAAAGTTGACACAACAAAATCAACAACAGACTCCAATTTTATAAAAAAATTTGATTTTCCATATAATACCTATGGAATTGTTGTTGATGGTGAGAATAATATTTGGTTTGGAGGATGGGAGGATAATGATGTTAAAAAAGTTGTTTATAATGAAACAACAGATACAATATCTGTAACATCATATCCATCAGGTTATAGCAGAGGTCGTGGTGTTGCTGTTGATAGTTTAGGAAATATATGGTGTGCTTTTAGTGATTCAAATAAACTTGTAAAATACTCATCAAGTGGTGAGGTTTTGGGAGCATTTGATACTGGTGCATATCCTGTTGGAGTTGGTATTGATGCCTCTAATCAGGTTTGGGTAATGAATCTTTATACTAATAATGCAATGGAGTTCTCTCAAGATGGTGAAAGAGTTCAAACAATAACTGTTGGACAGGCTCCATACTCCTATTCAGATATAACAGGGTTTAATTTAAGAAATATTGTATCACCTAGTGGAACAGTAAGAGTTATTGTTGATACATTTAGAACACAAAATGATGCTCAACTTGATGCAATATCTTGGGAAGGAGATACTCCAAATGGTTCAGTTATAACAGCAAGAGCAAGAGTTGCAAACTCAAGAGGTGATTTTGCAATATCGGAAGAGGATGGTGGAGCTATTTGGAGCGAAATATCAACAATGAGTGGAAGAGAGCTTGTTTGGCCTGAAGGAGCTTCAAATATAGGTAGATATATCCAAATTGAGATTTTTATGAAAATAGGAACAACTGATGATGCAATACCTATTTTAAGAAAAGTCTGGGCTCATTGGCAAAGATCATAAAGGACAATATATTGCTCAAAAAGTTCCCATATTTACTCATTATAACTCTGCTATATTGGGGTTTTATTACAAATCTTTTTCCTTTTGCAATAACTTTTATAGTTATACTTACAATTATTCCTATTTTTAATATAAAATTAAAATTTGGTCAAAAAGAGGCTGAACAGATATCAGATATCGCTCTTTTAGTATCAATTTTAGGAATGGGGATTTTAGTTACAAATAAAAATCCCTATTTTTTTTATAAATTTATCACTTGGCTTCCATTTATATTTTTTCCACTTATTGCAATTGTAAAACTTGGAAAGATTGAGTCCCTAAATATCAGAACGATGTTTAGATTATTTAGAATATTCTCATCAAAAGAGGCAAAACCACTATATGTAAATTTTGATTATTTCTATTTAGTTGCACTTTTATTATCAATTGGAGTTCAGACATCCTCTATTGTTGGTTATATTCTTTTTATAATAGTTTTTATTGCTGTTTTTTTTAATAGATTAACAAAAAGATTCTCTATTGTTATTGTTATAGTAATGATGTTAATCTCCTCTATTGGAGGTTTTTTTCTATTTATTGGAATATCAAAAGTTCAAAAAGCAATTCTTATACATTTTGGACTATTATCACCACCAGATCCATATAAAACAAAAACAGCTATTGGCTCAATATTTTCAATAAAAACATCAAATGAGATAGCTTTTAGAGTTAAAAGTATCTCTGGTGTTGTTCCAAATAGACTATTTGAAAACTCATATAGTTTATACTCAGATGGTGAGTGGTTTTCATCACCCAACAACAAAAAAAGAGTAAAACAGAGTACCAATCAGGTCACTTGGATAGTTTCAAAATATAGTGGAGTTGAGTCTGGAGTTGAGATATTTTCTGAATTAAATATGGGAAAAGGGGTTGTTATTGCACCATCTAATACTCATAGGTTTGAGGATTTACAAGCAAAAAACCTCTATTATGATTACTCAATACAGATTGATGGTGGTGCGAATTGGTTTCAATACAAAGCATTTTATAATAATAGTGTTCAATGGGAAACTCCTCCTCAAAAAGAGGATCTTTATGTCTCTGGAAAATATAAAAACAGTTTTGAAGATTTTATAAAAAACAATGGATTAACTCCACAGAATATTGAGTCATTTTTTTATAAAAATTTTAAATACTCTTTAGAACAAAAAAAGCCTCCCAAAAATACAACACCTCTTGAGTTTTTTCTATTTGAAACAAAAGAGGGACATTGCGAGCTATATGCCTCTACAGCAGTATTACTTTTAAGGTTAATGGGAATTCCAGCAAGGTATAGTGTTGGTTATGTTATTGAGGAGTTTAGTGAGTTAGAGAATCTCTATATTATTAGAGAAAAGCATGCTCATGCTTGGGCAAGAGCCTATATTAATGGAAAATGGATTGATATTGATACAACACCTCCAGATTGGTTAAATTACTCTCCCAATCCCTCTATACTAAATAAAATATCAGATTTTTTCTCTTGGCTATATTTTACTATTGTAAAATGGATTCAAAGTGGATTTTTAGAGGATAATTGGATATATATTTTACCTTTATTTATAGGATACTTACTATGGAGATTATGGAGAGGTGGGTTCAAAAAAGAGAAAATTAGTATTTTTAGCAAAAAGGGGGAATTATTTTATGATATAGAGAGATTTTTTGCTAAAAAAGGGTATCAAAAAAAGGAATATGAAACAAAAATAGAGTGGTTTAATAGAGTTAAAAATCAAATACCAAGTGAAATAGTTGATGATTTGTTAAATATTATCAATAAAAATTATAAATACAGTTTCTCTTCAGAAAAAATTGATTTTAACTTTATGTTAAAATCTGAAAAACAGTGGTTAAAAAAAATGAAAAAAATAAAATTTAAAAAAAACACCACTATTTCTAATGAAAAAATCAATATAACTAACAAAAATAATAGTTTATTTGAAACTAATTTAAATAAAAATAGTAAAAATCTAGATAATTTAGATTCAATAATAATAAAAGATGGTTCTTTTTCTATCTATTTAAAAAAAATAGATTATGAAGAACAACTTTTAAGAGATATCATAAATAATATTGATATATCATTAAAAGTAGAATTTTTTGAAACTTTAAAAAACTATAAGCACTCTATTTATTTAGAGTATTTAGAGAAAAAAATGGAGAAAGATAGTGTTTGTTATATTGAAAATTCAATAACATTACTCCAAATAATAAGTGATGAGTTATCGAAAATAGCTTGTCAATCATTAAAAGAGGAGAGTCTAAAAGATTGGATTCAAATTTTAAATAACTCATTTAATTAATTATGAGTAACTATTTAGCGGAATTTAGGTTTGAGTATTTTTTATTTTAATAATCATTCAAAAAACATCAAAAATAGAGATAAATCCACCTAAACTATCATATTATCAGTTTATTTTTTTTGAATTTTATAAAAAGAGTTCTGAATTATTTTATTTTTTCATACTGTTCCATCTCTGAATCGTCAAAATTTTGAGTTGGTCTTCTAAATAGTTTTTTCATAAAATTACCAAAACCATCAAGAAGAGAGTATGTTACAGGAACAACAATTAATGTTAATATAGTTGCAAAAATTAAGCCATATCCAACAGCATTTGCCATTGATTTCCACATTTCACTACTTTCACCCCCCATACCAAATTTCATTTGTGTAAAATCAATATCAAGACCAAACATCATTGGAACTAATCCAAAAACAGTTGTAACAGCAGTTAATAATACAGGTCTTAATCTTGTTACTCCTGAACGTACAATTGCCTCAAATTTAGGAATTCCAGCTTCCTCTAACTGTTTTATATAGTCTATTAGTACAATTGCATTATTAACAACAACTCCTGCTAAAGATATAACTCCAATACCAGTCATAACAACAACAAATTGACCATTTGTAATTCCTATTGAGAAAAATACACCAATAAGAGATAATACAACAGAAAACAGAATTACCAATGGAATTAAGATAGAGTTAAACTGTAAAATCAATATCATTGCTATTATGAATATTGATATTGTAAATGCTCTTGATAAAAACTCAGCAGCAGCTGCTTGCTCTTTATTTTCTCCACCATAGTTAAGTTTATAGCCAATTGGAAGAGAGTAATTTTTTAACATAGTCTGAATTTTTTTCATTGCTGCATCCGATGTTACACCCTGAACATCTCCTGTTATTGTTATAGTTTTTTTATGATCTGTATGTTTTATAACACTATAACCTCTTACAATTTCAAAATCAGCAATTGATTTTAATGGAATTATCTCATAATGATCCATTACCATTACAGGAATTGTTATATTTTTAATATCCTCTATGCTCGCACGTTTGTTTTCAACATAACGAACTGTAATATCATATTCATCTTTATCAACTCTAAATTTAGAGGCCTCATTTCCATGAATTGCAGTTCTAATATCGGATGATATTTGAGCAATAGTTAAATGAAGACGTTTTGCTTTCTCTCTATCTACTTTAATTTGAACCTCTGGCATTCCAGATAAAAAATCATTTTTTAAATCAACAATACCAGGTTCCTCTTTTTTAATTTGCTGCATAATAGTATCAATATGTGGTTTAATAACCATAAAATCATCACCAGAGATTGATAATTGAATTGGTTTTCCAACAGGAGGACCATTTTGCTGTTTCTCAACAGTAATCTGAACACCAGTAAACTGTTTTGCAAACTCTCTTAACTCCTCAAGAATAACATATGGTGATTTTTTAAACTCTCCAACTTTTTTAAATTGAATAGTTATTTTTGCATTATGAGGAGTACTGTTTCCTGCAAAAAAGATATTTCCATTTGCATCAACCCCTATATCTGCAACAACAGATATTATATCATCATATTTTAAAAGCTCTTTTTCAAAAGGTTTAACAAATCTATCATCAACAACACTCATTCTTGTTCCAACAGGAGCCTCAATTTTTATTGTTGCATTTTGAGGTGTACTTTCTGGAAAAAATATAACACCACTATTATTTTTTGCGAAAAATATAATAGAGCCTATAAAAGTAGCAATTGCTAAAAATATTACAACAAATCTATGATTTAAAGACCACTCAAGCATAATTTTATATGCCCTAACACCTTTTGAAAGTGAAATATCCCAATTTTTATCCTCATCTTCATCATTTTCAACAACTTTAATTTTAGATTTCATAAAACTAGATGCTAAAACTGGATTAATTACAAGTGCAATAAAAAGGGATGCACTTAAAGTAATAATAAGAACAATTGGAAGATATTTCATAAACTCTCCCATTATTGAGGTCCAAAAAAGGAGTGGGACAAAGGCACCAACTGTTGTTGCAGTTGAGGCAATAATAGGCCATGCAACCTCTTTGGTTCCTTTATATGCGGCATACTGTCTTGGAATACCTTTTGTTGTATAACGATAAATATTCTCAATAACAACAATTCCATTATCAACAAGCATTCCTAATGCTAAAATAAGAGCAAAAAGAACAATCATATTAAGAGATATTCCCATTAATTCAAAAAACACCATTCCAATTAACATACTCAATGGTAATGCAATCGCAACAAAGAGAGAGTTAACAAAACCCAAAAATAAAAATAATACTATAATAACAAGTAAAATTCCTGTAATTAAATTATTTGTTAACTCCTTCAACATATCTTTAATATTTGTTGATGTATCTGATAAAAATTTTATTTGAAGACCTTTTGGATATTGCTCTATTCTTGATAAAACCAATTTTCTTACACTTTCAACAACCTCAATAAGATTTGCTCCACTTCTTTTAACAATTTGTAAAGAGACAGACTGTTTTCCATTATATCTTGATATTGTTTCAATCTCTTTAAATGAGTCATTAATTGTAGCAACATCTCTTAAATAAACAATTGTTCCCATCATATTTTTAACAATTACTCCCTCTAATTCAGAGGCATTCGATATCTCTCCTGGAACTCTTACTGTATATCTCAAAGAGCCAAGCTCCATCACCCCACCAGGGATATTAATATTGGCCTGTTTAATAGCATTAATAACACTATTTAAATCAACCTCATAAGCAGCTAGTTTATCTGGATTAACTGTAATTTGTATTTCACGTTCAATACCACCAGTTAAATCTGCACGTAATATTCCATTAAGTCCCTCTATTTCATCTTTGAAATCCTCTGCATATTTTTTTAGTAAATTTAAAGGAAAATCACCACTAAAATTAAGGATAACAACAGGGAATTCGGAGAAAGCTAACTCTTTTACTAGTGGAGTTTCAACATCATCAGGTAAATCAGGAATAGCCAAATCCACTTTATCTTTGACTTTTGATAAGGCCCATTCAGTATCAACTGTTGGTTCAAATTTTACAACAATACTAGAAAAAGATTCTCCAGATGATGATGTTATCTCATCAATATATTGAAGCTCTTTAAGTTTTTTTTCTATTTTATCTGTTACAAGTGTCTCCATATCTTGTGGAGATACTCCAGGATATATTGTAGAGATAATTATAAGTGGTTGTTGTATATCTGGAAATAGCTCTCTTGGAATCTTTTTTAAAGAGCCTAATCCCATAATAACTAAAAGAGCTATCAATACATATACAGCAACGGAGTGTTTTATTGAAAAATGTGTTATTTTCATTCTGTTTCCTTTGGAATTTATATTTCAGATAGACAGCTTTTTAAATTTTCATTTAGTAAACCATCATATAATAGGATATATCCACTTTCCGATTTAAAAAAATCAAAAACAGTTAAATCGCTATTTAAAATCTCTTTACTAAGAGTTAAAATATCCTCTTCTGCCTTTTTGCAACGGGCAATACTCTTTTTATAAAGATATTTTTGAGAATCCATTGATGATGTTTTATTTATAACAACCCCTCTTCCATCAACAAGAATATTTTGTCCACTAATAACAATATTCTCATCATTTTTGAACTCTGCATCAACCAAGGCCTCATTCTCATAAGTGGCTTTTATAGTAATATTAATTTTTATTGATTTATTATCTCTTACAACAAAAACATATTTTTCACTCTCGGTTCTAATAATGGAATCAAGAGGAATAACCCAACCATTTGCCTCTCGAACAATGGGAATTGTTAATGAAGCAAACATTCCAGGTTTTAATAGGTACTCTTCACCATTTTTTGGATTTTCTAACTCTATTTCAACAGGAACAGTATGATTACTTTTATTTGAAGTTTGAGATATTCTATAAACAACACCATTTAACTCTTTTTGAGAGGCCTCTATTGTAACTTTAACAATATTTCCTTTATTTATTTTATATATATCTCTTTCGGGAACAGATACAACAAAACGAATTGGATCTAACTGCATTAAAGATACAATTGGTAATCCAGGAGAGGCAATTTCTCCCTTCTGTTTTCCTCTTTGAACAACATATCCATTAAAAGGGGATGTTGTAATTGATTTTCTTAAATTAACTTTTAAGGCAGAGATAGATGCCTCAACACTCTCTTTTGCATACTCTGCTTGATCTATTTGAGCCTGTGTTGCTAACCCTTTTTCAAAAAGTTTAGATATTCTGTTATAGTTTGTAACACTATTTTTTAAATTCACCTCAAGCTGTTTCAACTGAGCCTGAAGAGATTCAGTGTTTACTTTTACAACAACAGACCCCTTTTTAACAAAATCAGAGACATCATAAGGCATATACTCTATAACACCTCCAACCTCTGATGCAATTTGAAAAGAGTCTGACTCTTTTAAAACACCTGGATAACTATTTTTAGAGTAAAATAGTCTTTTATTTATTGTTAAAACATCTACCTTTTCTGCCTCCTGTTTTTGAGGAGTAAAAACATCTTGTGTTTTTTTCTCCTTTTCGCAAGCAAAAAGAAAAATAATAATTGATAGAAATAAAAATAGTTTTTTCATTAATAACCTCATATTCAAAAATATAAAAGAGTTAATTGATTTTTTTTAAGTCAACCAACTCAAAAAAAATAACGATTTTTAGAAAAAAGTCAATCGTTTATTTAAAAAAAATGAAAATATATATCTTTTTTCATAATTCTTCAATTATGAATTGAAAATATATATTTTTTTTTGTATAATTAGATTTTTTAAAAAGTGAAAGTCTATTTCATTTTTTAGATATATTTTTTATTTGTCAAAAACAGTAGTATAGGAGGTGCACCATAGTTAAAAACGAGGTAAAAGATGCGGGAAAATTAACCCATCGTATTAATCAAGGGATTAAAGTCAAAGAGGTGTTGCTAATTGATGAAGAGGGTACTAAAGTTGGAGCGGTTTCTATTCGTGAAGCTTTGGCTAGAGCTGCAGAAGCAGGTTTAGATTTAGTTGAGGTTGGTCCTAATGCAACACCCCCCGTATGTAAAATCATGGACTACGGTCAACTAAAATACCAAGAGAAAAAAAGAACACAAGAGGCTAAAAAGAAACAGGCTGTTGTTAAAGTTAAAGAGATAAAAATTAGACCAAAAATTGAGGCTCATGACTTTGATGTTAAAGTTAAGCAGATTCTTCAGTTTCTTGATGAGGGATGCAAAGTTAGAGTTATTATCCGTTTTAAAGGAAGAGAGGTTGTTTATGCTGATTCAAGTAAAGAGATGTTATTGAATCTTTATGAAAACGCAAAAACAGTCGGACATATTGAAATTAGTCCTGTGTTAAGCGGATACACAATGACTATGGTTATTGCACCAGGAGTTAAATGAATTAAATGATTGACATTTATTCATTTTTTTTGTATAATCTACTGCTTTTTAGAGTTTGGAGCATAAAATGGCAAAAATTAAATTAAAAACCAACCGTTCTGCTGCTAAACGTTTTATTGAAAACGGAAACGGTGAATTTAAAAGAGGGAAAGCTGGAAAGCGTCATATTTTGACTAAAAAATCCCGCAAACTAAAAAGAGAACTTCGCACAAGCACAATCGTTGATAGTACAAATGTAAAACAGGTAAAACGTATGTTGCCTAATGGATAATGGGGTGAAATCATGAGAGTAAAAGGTGGAGTAGTTTCCAGAAGAAGAAGAAAAAAAATATTGAGCTTTACCAAAGGGTATCGTACAACACGCAAAAAACTTTTCAAAAATGCTAAAGAGGCATATCTACGTGCAGGTAACTTTGCTTTCCGTGATCGTAAAGTTAAAAAAAGATTATTTCGTAGATTATGGATTACAAGAATCAATGCTGCAGTACGCTCTTTAGGATTATCATATAGCAAATTTATTAGTTTACTTCAAAAAGCTAATATTGAACTTGATAGAAAAGTTCTTGCAGATATTGCAGTTCATGATTTTGCAACTATTGAAAAATTAGTTAAAAAAGTTCAAGCGTAGTTTTCTTTATTTTTGTGTTTAATTACTTTTTAAATAGGGTAACTTTCTGAGTTTACTGTTTTTATAAAATAGTTTCAGTGAGTTACCTATTTTTTTTCGAGTTATATGACTAAAAAAGAGTTAATTGAGTATATATCAGATACAATAGGTTTTCAAAAACAGAAATCTGGAGAGATTGTTGAAATCTTCTTTAATTCTATTAAAAAAAATGTTAAAAAAGATAAGACTATTAAAATAGTTAACTTTGGTACCTTGAAATTTGTTCAAGGAAAATTAAGAAAAGGTATCAATCCAATAACTAGAGAGATAATAACTTTTTCAAGTGAAAGTAAAATAAAGTTTATACCAAGTCAGAATTTAGATGAGTTTATAAATAGCTAAATGACAAATTTACCGAAAAAAAGATATTATAAAATTGGAGAGATTGCTGAATATTTTGGGATAGAGCCTCATACATTGAGATTTTGGGAAAAACAGTTTCCTCAATTAAAACCCAAAAGATACTCTAGTAATCAAAGATTTTATACACAAAAAGAGGTAGATATCATATCACTTGTTTATGATTTACTTTATAAACAGAATTTTACAATCAAAGGTGCTCAATCTAAAGTTGCAGAGATATATCTTTCCAAAAAAGATTTAGACTCTTCAAATATTGAGGAGGAGTCTATCTTTTTTAAAAAAGATGAGTTATTAGATATAAAAAATAGTCTTAAAGAGATAAAAATATTAATTTTAGAACTTTAAGTTAAATAAAATTGCCTAAACTTTGTCTATATATTTTAGGTAATGAGTTTTCGGAGGATTTTATGAAAAAAATTTTAATGTTAAGTATGTTAGTTTTTGCAACTTCCCTTTTTGCATCAAAAATAGCTATTGTTGATATGCAAAGAGTTTTAACCGAAGTAAAACAGGGTAAAGCAGCAATGGAGATTCTTAAAACAGAGGCTCAAAAAAAAGAGAAAGAGATGAAATCAAAACAGGATGTATTGATATCTCTTCAAAAAGAGATTGAGACTCTTATGAGTAATCCTGCAGCTGATAAAGAGAAAATTTTGCAAAAACAGAAAGAGGGACAAGCAAAATTAATGACCTATCAAAAAGAGGCAAAAAAAATTCAAGATGACCTTTCAGAAAGAGAACAAAAGGCAGCAGCAGATATATTAAGAAAGTCTCAACCAATAATTCTTTCTATATCTAAAAAAGAGTCTTTTGATGTTATTTTAAACAAAGCAGCAATTATTTATGCACCTGAATCACTTGATATAACAAATGAAGTTATAAGAAAATATGATGAGGCTAATAAATAATAAATTCCATTTTTATCTCTGGAGCATTCATGAAAATATTACTAAAACTAATCATTCTAGTTACCATTTTTATTGGATGCTCCAATAATCCATCTTGGAAACAGCTCTCAACAGATGGAATAGAGTCTAGAACAGGCTCTTTTGCATTTACAGATTCATTAAAAAAACTAAGAGTTATTGGAGGTTCAACCCCCTCGGCAGATCTTAATGAGCTTTGGTATTTTAATTTTTCAACAAAAACTTGGAATCAATCAGAGGAGTTTATGCCTGATACATTTAGAAAGGGTGAAAGACTCCAATACTCTATTTATGATGAGGTTGATTTTACTGTATACTTTGCAGGAACATCTGGAAAACAACAGGCTGTTCCAATTGATGTTTATCGTTGGGAGATATATACTCCCCCCTCAAATGCTTGGGTAAAACTAAATACAGAGGCTGGCCCATCATTAA
This sequence comes from bacterium, assembly GCA_016936735.1. GTDB lineage: Bacteria > UBP6 > JAFGXH01 > JAFGXH01 > JAFGXH01 > JAFGXH01. The sequence goes on along the minus strand of JAFGXH010000228.1, from coordinate 510 downwards.
AAGGACATTCTGTCTCTCTTTTACGAGAAGACTCCTTTTTTGGAGAGCCTGTTTTGGTTTTTTTTGGAGGAATGACTCCAAGTGGAACATTTACTAATGAACTATTTATATTTAGAATAATCTCAAGAGTATTTGAAATTATTGATATTCAATCATTAATTCCAGATGCAAGAATGGGGCATGTTGGTTTTATTAGTAATGAGCACAAACTATTTATATGGGGTGGAAAAACTATTAATGGATTGAAAAACGATTTATGGAGTTTTGATTTTTCCACTAAAAGTTGGGAAAAGCTTGATTCTCCTCCAACAATGGAGCTTCAAGATAGAAGTTCTCTTTTTGATAATGAGACAAACTCAATTATTGTATTTGGTGGAAAAGATAAAGATAATAATCCTATTTCTGAATTTGGAATCTACTCTATAACAAATAAAACTTGGAAATCAATCTCTTTAGAAGATGGATTAAATGCCAGAGTTGGAGCATCAATAGCTTTTGATGAGAATAGAG
>JAFGXH010000227.1 GCA_016936735.1 bacterium | reverse complement strand
CAACTCAAATAATAAAATATCTATAACTTTCAGCGGGTTAAAACCCGCTGTTCATGCAATAATTTTATATCTTCAAGAAAAATATAAAAGAAATAATAATACACTGCAAGATATAAAAATCAATACTCTTTTATTTAGATATTTGCTATATTAACTTAATAAAAAGATTTTTTTTAGAATTATATTATCAAAATAACGATATATCGTTATTTCAACGTTGGAAAATGGTTGTCATAAATTAAATTATATATAAAAAATGTTATTAAAACTCTTTTTACATAATTTCTTGTTTCATCAATTGGAATCTCCTCAATAAATTGATCAAATGGGAGTTTATCATAAAGTTTTTTCCATTTTTTAACAGCATTCTCTCCAGCATTATATGATGGAATAACATGATATAGTTTTCCTGAAAAAAGTTTTGAGTTCATCCCTAAATATTTTGAACCAAGTTTAATATTATAGTCTGGATTAAAAAGAAGTGATTTCTCATAATCAACTTTTAATATTTTTGCTAATCCTTTTGCTGTTGGTTCAATTATTTGCATTAAACCAAAGGCGTTTGCCCATGACTCAATTGAAACATGAAAATATGACTCCTCTCTCATTATAGATAAAACAAGATAAGGTGATATATTATTATCTTTTGCATATTTATCAATAAATTGAAAATAGGCTTTTGGATAAAGTTTTTTAAAATAGTTAATCTCCTCAACAATATCCATATTATATGGTTGCCACTTATATTGAGATGAAAAATTCCAGAATGGAAGATAGTATGCTTTTGAATCTATCAAGAATATAAGTAACTCCTCTTTAAAAGTTTTTAAAAACTCTTTATTATCTTTCTGAATTTTAGTTATCTCATACATTAAAAATTCAGTAAGCTGATTATTTGAGTAGTACTCTATTTTATCATAAACTCCAATCTCTTTAAAATACTCAATTAATCTCTCTGAAGAGTATTTTTTTGCTGCTTTTGAGTTAAAATCAACAGATTTATTTAGTTTTACTCTTGCCATAAAGGCATAAAAGTTATTTCCACCTGTTTTAATAATATCCTCATACTCTTTTTGAGCCTGTTTATCATTTTTTAAAGCCTCATAACTTTTAGCAAGCCAATATTGCAATCTTTTTTTTGAAGAGTAAAGCTTCTCTTCAAAACCCTTTTGAACTGCATCATTATAAAATTTTATATAATCATTATATTTTTTCTGTTTATATAAATTATATGCAATTTTCCAAACAGCCTCCTCTGTTGTATCACCTTTTGGAAAAAGTTTTAGTTGCTCTTTATATATTTTCTCTGCATTTTTATATTTTTTTTGAAGAGAGTATATAAAACCAACATAGTTTATTGAGTCATCTGCTAAATTACTTTTAGAGTAGTTTTTATAAACTTTTGTATAGTATTTAATTGCATTTGTATAATCTTTTTTTGCACTATAAGATGTTGCCATAAGATAGAAAACTCTATCATTCTCCTCAAATTTAGGGCAACTCTCTTCAACTTTTAAAAAAGAGTCAATTGCTGATTGATATTGGCGTCTTTTTCTATAGGCTAAACCATTATAAAAATATGCTAAACAGTAGCTATCAAGCTCTTTTTTAACTGATATTGAGTCGATAAATTTTGCAAAACAGTTATTTGCAGCCTCATTTTGATGATATTTTGTCAAATTTGAACATATCTCTGTTTTTTGAGATGTTGAAAGAGATATATTTAGTAGTTTTAGTGTTGCAAATAGATATATAGATTTTTTTAACTCTGAATCTGGGTTTTTAACTAATATTTTTTTAATTAACTCAATAGCTTTTTTCTTCTCTTTTTTCTCAACTAAATATTTTGAAAAAAAGAATCCTAACTCCATATCAGATGAGAGATTTATCTCTAAATCTTTATAATTTTTATAGATATCATCTATTTTATCATAGTTTTGGAGTTGTAAAAGTATTTTAACCAATAGTAAATCTTTCTCTTTTTGAAGAGGAAATTTTAAAGATATTTTCTCACATACTAAAAGAGTTTCTGAAAACTTCTCAAGTTTAAAAAGAGAGATAGATTGATAATATAAAATCTCATCTTTAAGAAAACTATATTTCTCATCACTCTCTATTTTAGATAGCTCATTAATAGCCTCTTGATATCTCTCTAATCTAAAATAGGTTACCCCTAAAATAAATGAGTCTGCCTCTTTTTGAAGATAAGGAAGAGCATCCTCATAAAAACCTGCCTGAAAAAGATACATTCCTTTCTCTTTTTCAGATGCAAATAGTGTAATAAATGATAAAAAAAGAGATAAAACAATATAAATTTTCATAAAACTCCCTCTATTTATATAAAAATCTCTAATCAGTAGAAATTAGAGTCTGTTTAGAACAGAATATAATAATGATTCAGTTAAAATCAAATAATGACTAAATATATTTTTGATAAATTAAAATAGTAAAAGATTAAATCACTACTCTGTAGCCTCTGATTTTTTAGGCTCTTCATGATGATCAAATAGTTTTTTAAGGAAAAGTAGACCAAGAGGAGATACTATTGCAATTCCACCAACCCAAATCCAAACCATGTGATGATTAGACATATCTCCAGCAACTTGCATAACTTTACCAGCATTATCTTTCATTATATTTCCAGCCGCATCAACTCTATCAACAAGAGGTGTGTATGCTTTTACAAGCCATCCAGAGAGAGGACCTACAAAAAGTTTTGCAACAAAGAATGGTAAAACAGATAGAGCTAAATATGTTCCCTCTTTCCCTTTTGGAGCAACTTCAACAGTAAACTGCATCAATCTTGGAGACCAAATTGCCTCTCCAATAGTAAAAATAACAATAAAGAAGATAAGAGGAAAATATGCTGGATTAGGTGGTGTTTGTGCTAATGTCCCCATATCTGGAGCTAATCCTAACCATCTAACAAAAATTATCTCACCTAACCAAGTGTTTTCAAGTGAAGCGAAAAAATGACCAGGAATTACAGCAATAAAAACAGCAAAAGATGATATAAATGTTCCAATTGTCATCATTTTATATGAGCTAACTTTTTTTGTAAGTGCAGCAACAAGTGGAACAAAGAATATAATAAGAACAGGATTTAAAACTCCATAGATAGAGCCAATTTTTGCACCCTCTCCAAGAACTCTAATTCCATATTTTGGAAAAGTGTAGTGAAAATGATAGAATATGAGTCTTACTGGAATTAAAAGACTTATCATAAAAATAAATATCCAGAAAGTTCTCTCTGTTACAACATTTTTAAGAATTCCACCTGTTTTTATAAAGGCCTCTTTTGCTGTTTTTAAAAGAACCTCAATTGCAGTACCCTCTTTTTTTTCTGGGGGTATTATAGTTACATTCCCTTCATCGTCAACCTCAACACCCTCTCGTAAAAAACTAACAAGAATAAGTGTGATAAAAGTTAATGCAAATCCAATAAAAAGAATTATTTGATATGTTGAAAGCTCTATTGGTAAAAAGGAGAGTTTTACTTTAACATTCTCTGTTATAATTCCAGAGATAGGATCTTTAAATCTATATTTATCTCTTATTGCATCAAAAAGCCAACCACCTATTGCAAATGCAACATTCATTAGCACATAAAAAAGACCAAATCCCAATGTTGCTCCCTCTTTTGTTGTATATTTTTTAATTGCAACAGAGACAACTGGACCAACAATAGCGAATCCAAGAGCTAAAGGTATAAAACCCAAAATCATAACTAGTATTGGATTTGTTATCCAAAACATAAAAAATCTTGAAAATATAAGCATTACAATACTTATCATCAATGTCTTTTTTATACCAATAGCATCAACAAGAGCCCCTGCAACCATTGCAACTAATGATAATCCAATTCCCCAAGCTGTTATGAACAGTCCCGCTTCAACATCACCTAAACCACAATCTGATGATAGCCAGAGAATAAATGTCATATTCATTGCACCATAAGCGGTGTATTCAACTATTTTTGTTGCGAAAAGAATCCACATATCTCTTGGACTCTTTTTTAACCCTTTAACATAAGACCAAACAATATAGATAAAAGCTAACGAGGCTCCTATCATAACTGACCAAATAATAACATCAACCATACTCATCTACATCTCCTAATAAATCACAAGTTGATTCTATACATTTTTTAACAATTATTCAATATTTTTTGGAATTACTGGATTATAGATAGATTTTAATCTTTAATGGGTAGTTGTTTTTTATAATTTAAAGTTATGTGAATGCAAAAATATAATGCTTTGAGTAGTTAATTAACTGATTAATTTATTAATTGATTAAAAACTTTTTCTGAGCTCTCTTTTACCTCTTTATGAAGAGAGCCTCCATGACTATCCATTGTTACAACAACAGGAAAATCTTCCACTTCAAAAACCCAAAAAGCCTCAGGAACCCCAAGTTTTTCTAAAAGAAAAACATGGAGAACTTTTTTTATTTTTGCCCCCTGCAAAGCTGCTGCTCCACCTGTTGCATGAAAATATACTGCTCCATATTTTTGTAAAGCATTAAGTGTTTTATCTCCCATTCCACCTTTACCAATAATACCACGAATAGTATACTCCTCTATCACATCACTCTCATAAGGCTCCTCTCGTATTGATGTTGTTGGTCCAGCAGCAATAACTCTCCACTCTCCATCTTTTTTCTCAACAACAGGACCACAATGATATAAAACACCATTATTTAAATAGGGGGCTATATCTTTTGGATGATTCTCCATAATATATTTATGTGCAGCATCTCGACCCGTCATTATAACGCCACTTAAAAGAACTAAATCACCTATTTTTAACTCTCTTATCTGTTCCTCTGTTATTGGTGTTTTTAGCTTTATTGTTGCCATAAAAACTCCTTATTATTTTAAAAGAAAAAAATTAAAAAAATCTATTTTTATCTAAAAACAAAAAATTAAAAAAATCTATTTTTTTAACAAAAAAAATTAATTTTTAATAGAGATATCATTTTCTGTAATTGTTAAAAAGGCTTTTCTATGAGCCCAACACATATATGCAATTGAAACAAAGTAACTTGCAGGTAATCTATGTGCAAAACCTATTTTTACACCTAAAACAGTTGTATTTCCACCAAAACCCATAGGACCAATTTTTAACTCATTAATCTCTTTTTGTAGTTTTTTCTCTAATTCATCAACCTCTGAGTTAACATTATTATCTAAAAGGGCTCTAAAAAGCTGCTCTTTTGCTGTTAAAAAAGATGAACCTCTATCACCACCAACACCAACACCAATAATACCAGGAGCACAACCCATTCCTTGTGCATTAAAAACAGCATCCAAAACAGTTTTTCTTACCCCCTCTAAATCTCTACCTGCATGAAGTTTGCTATTTGGTAAAGAGTATTGAGCTGAGACATTTTCAGAACCACCACCTTTCAGCATTAATTTTCCATATATATAATTTTCATCCCATTGATGAAAATGGATTTGAGGATTTTTCTCACCAATATTATTTCCACTATTTTTATCTGTAAGAGGGTCAACAGTATTTGGTCTTAATATTGAGTTTTCTGTTGCCTCTATAGTTGCATCAACTACAGCCTTTTCAATATCTTTCTCTTTTAATCCAAATGGGTAGTAGATATAGTGGATGTGAGTTCCAGTATCTTGACAAATTGGAATTGAGTATTTTCTTGCAAGTTGTACATTATCTAAAATCTGTTGAAGTATATTTTGAGAGACAGAGCCATCCTGTTCATTTTTGTAAGCCAATTTTATCGCATTTTCAACATCCTCTGGCAAAGATGTTGATGCTTTTTTTATCTGATTGAAAAAACTATTTTTCAATCTTTCATAACTAAAAACCTCTTGAAGCTTTTTAAAATCACTATCCATTTAAACCTCTTTAATATTTATAAAAAAGTAACCTAATCTAAACTAAAAATTTGTAACTGTTCTGTGGAATTTGAAATTTAAATAAAACCTATGTTTTTATAAAACATTAATATTAAAAAACGTAATTATTACGTTTTTCAGAATTACTATATTTAATATCATAACTCAAAAAATTCTAGTGTCAATATATTTGATATATTTTTCTTGACAATAAATTTTTTATTTATTAGCATCTATAATAAATCTTACTGGAGGATATATGAAAAAGGTGATTTTTATTCTATCTATTTTTATCTCTGTATCTATTTTTGCTGATACAATTTATGTTTCAAAAACAGCTGGAAAAAACTCAAACAAAGGAACAATTGATGCCCCTGTTCAAGAGATTGATAAGGCTGTATCTTTAGCCAAAAATGGTGATGAGATTAAAATTGCTGGAGGAACATATTCAGGTACATTTGGAATAGGATATATTGAGAGTGATAAAGCAGTTAAACTTTATGGTAGTTTTGATGAAAAATTCGAAAAAAGAGATATCCTTAATACTCCAACAGTTTTTCAACCAGATAATGCAAGTGGTGGAAAAGCAAGAAAAGCTTTATTAAAATTCACTAAAGATGTTGATGGAGCTATTGTTGATGGAATTGTTTTTGATATGGGATTTAGAAATGCCTATAGTGAAAAAGAGGGACTTATTGAGGGAATTGAAACAGGAAGGCTTCTAAGTTCAACAGAGAGACCAAAAGTTGGTAACTCAACTGTTCAAGAACCAATTATTCAAATAATGAGCTCTGCTAAAGATGGAGATGTTATAATTCAAAATTGTGTTTTTGTTAATGGTGCAAATTTTGGACTACAGGCAGGCCATAGAAAAGGTAGCTTTAAAGTTTTAAACAATGTTTTTGTTAATAATAAAATGGCTGGTATTGAGGTTTATGGAACCTGTGCAAATAAAGCTGGCCCAAAAGATTTAACTCTTTGTGGAGATGTTGAGATTGCATACAACACAATTATATTCACATGGAGCCGTCTTAAAGATTTTCTTGATATGGGATATGGTGTTAGAGTAATGACAAAATGTAACTATAATATTCATCATAATATTATTGGTGGAAGTGTTCTAACAGCAATTGATAATACCAGATTTAATAAAAATGAGTGGTTAAAAATTGATGATAATATCTTTTTTGGAAATAAAAAAGGGGATTTAGAGTTTAGCCCTGCAAGTAATACAAAATTAAATCTATTTGTTGAACAGTTTGGAGATCTTGAGTTTGCAAGTGTGAAAAATAATAAAACAGAGATTCCTAAAAACTACCCAATTAATAAAACATTTCTTGAATCATTTTTAGCTGCAAGATACTCTGAAACTGTTGATTTTGATGAAAACTCCTCTGCAAACCAATGGAGAAGTGCTATGGGTTTAAATAAACAGGGAAAAATATCATCCAATGTATCTATGTTTATGAATAGATATCCTTGGAAAGATACTTTAAAACTTTTTGGTGCTTATGAAAAATATGGTGCACAATCATTTAAATAAACAATCGATTTGAATTCAATATTTCTAGATAATTAAGAAAAATCTACCCTCAAAAAAATAGATAATTCATACTAATAGTTATAAGTAGTATCTTATCTTGATAGTTGTATCAATTTTTTTATAAAAATATATCTCAAGTTATATCAAACCACTATTATATTTTACAAAAAACAGAATATAAAAATCATATTATTATATATGTTGCTTTTTTTATTTAAAAAATCTATAGTTTTATATTATATTTTTAGGAGTTTTCAAATGGGTAAAAAAGCAAATCTATTTTTTGATAGTAGTGAACTCAATCCAGATTTAAGATATGCAGTTGGTTTTCATATTGGAGATCCTGTTTTATATTTTGAAATTGAGGGTAAAAAATATCTTATGCTAAGTGATTTAGAGATTGATAGGGGCAAAGAGGAGGCAACTGTTGATGAGATAGTTCCTCTTTCAGACTATATTCTTCGTATTAATAGACCTCAAGAGGGTTATAGTGAGATTATAGATCTATTTTTAAAAGATCATGGAGTTACCGATATTGCTATTTCTGATAAATTTAGTGCTCTTCACTATAAAAATTTGGTTGAGAAGGGTTATAATATAGAGATAAAAAAAAGCCCTTTTTATTCAGAAAGAAAGTTTAAAACAGCTCAAGAGAGAGAGAAAATTCGTGGAGTGATGAAAAATGTTGATATTGCTCTTCAAAAAGCTTTTAATCTTTTAAGAGATTCAAAAATAGATGGAGATTATATTAAATATGGTGAAGAGATTGTAACATCAGAGATGATGAAAAGATTAATAAACACAGAGCTACTTCAAATGGATACTATTTGTAGAACAATAATTGTTGCATCTGGTATGCAGGCAATAGATCCTCATAACACTGGTTCTGGACCACTTATTCCTAATACTCCAATAATATTTGATGTTTTTCCACAATCATTATCACATGGATATTTTGGAGATCAAACAAGAACTGTTTTAAAGGGTAAAGCATCTGATGAACAAAAAAGACTATTTAATACTGTTTTAAAGGGTCAGAAATTAGGTGTTGATATGCTAAAAGCTGGTGTTAATGGTGCAGATATTCATATTGCAATTAACAGAATGTTTGAATCAAATGGTTATAAAACAGGTCTTATTGATGGTCGTATGCAGGGATTTTTTCATGGAACAGGTCATGGTTTAGGTCTTGAGATTCATGAAGAACCAAGAGTATCAAGTGCAGCACAAGAGATTATGAAGGCTGGATATGTTGTTACAATAGAGCCTGGATTATATTATAAAGAGATTGGTGGAGTTAGAATAGAGGATACTCTTTTTGTAACAGAGGATGGTTCCGATAATCTTGCCTTTACAGATATATTCTTTGAAATCGAGTAGAGTTCATAAAAAAAATCTAACTATTAAAACAGTTGAGATTTTTATAGAAGAGATTGAAAGAATCAAAAAAATAAATAGTAAAAAATATTAATGCAACTCAGGAACAACTATATTTTTTAAAATATCAATCAAAATAGACATGATACTCACTAGAGTTAATTTGTGATTTAATAAAAGAAACAGTTTTTTTGAATATAGATAGAAAATCATCCTCTTTCTCTTTGAGTTTAAGTATTGCATTTGTCTCTTTCTGTTTTATAAGTTGTGACTCTTTAAAAACAGACTCAAAATCATTAATAAGAGCCTCTAACTCTATTGCATATTTTTCAGGAATACCCATTGAGAGATTTTTTTTCAATCCATTAAGAAAATATTTTGCACCATCTAAAATAACACCCATAGATGAACTAATAAGAGATGTAAATTTTCCAGTTTGAACAAACTCTCTATATTTTCCATCTTTAGTTGAGATAAGAGATTGAATAAAAACATTAATACTTTTCATTTTTTCAATAAGGGAATCCTCTGCTTTTGATAGATTTTCACTAATTTGAATTCGTTGAACTTTTAACTCTGTTCTCTCTGTTAGAAGATTTTCATAAACAATAAACTCAGCCTCAAGAGCAGAGGCTCTTTCTATAAACAACTCCTCTCCCTGATTATTATTTTTCATAGCCTCTAAAATTTTACGTACTGCTGGTAAAAATTGTTCTCTACTTTTTTTCATAATGTCACCTCATAAAATAACGGAGTAGTAAATAGTGATGGAAAATTAAAAAAAAATCAAGTGAAATTATATATATTTTTTGTTTAAGTAATAAAAAACAAAATCACAACAATCTACATTTTAAAAAAGTATGTAAAATTAAGACTCCATTGATCAAATCCATCTATCCTTCCTCTATAATAATCTGGTGCTACACTTTTTTCATATTCAACTGTACTTTTAGAGTATCTAAAATCAACAGATATATTTTTCCATCTATATCCAAATCCTAGCAAATATCCATAATCATAATCTTTTATCTCACGGTCCATTTCACCCCAACGAGTATAATCATCTTGATATTCATAACTATCATCAAAATCAATCTCTTCAAAACTAGTTTTATATTTTG
>JAFGXH010000025.1 GCA_016936735.1 bacterium | reverse complement strand
TGATTTTGGTTATATAAATACTAAAAATCTTTTATTTAAGGATAAATTATGGTTACAGGAGTACTATATTTTTTATTATTTATGAAAACCTCTCAGTTTTTTCATTTAAATCAAATAATAACAAGAGATGAGGCTGTTGAGATAGCCAAAAAAGAGTTATTAAAGGCAAATTATAAAGAGGAGGTTGAGAAATATCCTTTTAGAGCAGGGCTTTTTTCAAATAGAAAAGATTTCCATAATTTTTCTTGTGGTTTTTTATATAAAAGAACAAAAGAGACTCAAGAGCATTGTGAAAAATATTTTTCTAAAAAGATGTTTGAAAGAAAAAATATTAAATCTATTGATAATAGGATATTTTGGTATATTCATTTTCATAGACCGGATGAGTGTGGTTTAGTAAAACTTGATAAAGATGGAGTTGTTATATTTATTGATGCAGTTACAAAAAAAATTTTATTTATGAGTGATAGATATCTTTACTAAAAATCTTTTATTTAAGGATAAATTATGGTTATATTTGCTAAATTTTTTTAAAAATCACTTTATCCCTTACCTACCCCATCAACTTTATTATTTTGAATTTTTTATTTTTTTATCTCAATGTAGTAGAAAATTAGTAAAAGAAAAAATTTTTGGTATGAATTCAAGATTTTAATTTTACTCGAAAAATCTACACCCAACAAAAAAGAGAACTCAGATAAAAACTAAAAGCTAAATTCTATTGATATATATATCTTTTTTTGTTAATAATATTTTTATAACTTTATGGCTAAATATGAATAATAGAGATAATAAAATTGGTTTTAAATTTAAAATAGAAAAATTCTTGGTTATAATTTTTACTCTTTTTATTGGAATTTTTTTCGCTATCATAATATCTATTGAACTTTTTTATCATTTTTATGAAAAAAATGAGATTGATAAACAGATTGAATTGATAAAAACATTGATTTCTCAAAATATTATAACTAATATTCCTCAAAATATTATAGATTACTCTGATAAATATATTTTTAAATATGATGAAAAGCATAAATATTCATCATTTCTTGAGAGATATCTGCTAAAAAATCCAGACACCTACTCTCAACATCTTGCAAGAGTTATTGAAATAAAAAAAGGTAAAAAAACTTTAGAGTTAAATCTATTTAGAATCACCCTAGCCTATAAAATTAAACAAAACTTCAAAAAAAATCAGATTATTAGAGTATATTTAAATAGATTATACTTTTTTAATAAACAGTATGGTATCGAAAACGCCAGCAGATACTATTTTAATAAAAATATGTTAGAATTAACTAATGTTGAGCTTTGCACACTTTTTAAAATCGCAAATAGCTCTCCTAAAAACATAGATATAATTAAAGAGCAGTGTCTTGAGGAGGATTATTGAAAGAGATAAAAATTAATTTTATAAAAAATATTATTATGGATATTTATGATAAAAATAAAAGAACCTAAAGGAATAAAAATTAGATTAACTCTTATATGGATTGAGTTTTTGCTCTTTTTTATTGCTAAATTTAAATTTGAAATTGAAATCAACAGTTATACTATAGCACTTTTTATTTTTTTTATATTTATTTTATTAGATCTTTTAATATTTCAATTTTATATAATTAAAAGTAGAGAATTAATTATTATAGAGCAAAATATTTATATAGATTTTAACTATACTCAACTAGATAAAATTTATAATGTTGTAAAATATTTTAGATATAACTCTATTTTTTATCCATTTAATCACTACACAAATAGTTTTGGTATATATCCTCAATATCTGCTGTTTATCTCATATATTATGAATAAAAAATATAAAGAGGCAATAGAGATTTTTTATGAAACACCACTTAATTTTAAACCAAAAGAGTTTCAGTTTGATACTCTTAATGATAAAATAGATAATAAATCAATTCTATTTCACTGTTTTAATATAGAAAATAATTTTTCTGAATCACATAATGAACTTATATACCTATTAATAAAAAATGGATATAAATTAGAGAATGATGAGATGGATACTCTTTTATTAAACTCTAAACTATTCTCATTATATCTTGAAAAAGATAACAATTTTAAATCAAAAATAATATAATAAAATATTATGAAATATTTTCAGAAAAAAATAGTTAAAATATTGGCTGTTGAGGTTTTTGTTATGAAAAATCAGGTTTTAATAAATCTATTAATTTTAATCCTAATAACTTTTTTAACCAATTCATGTAGTGATAAAAATAGTGGTAAATCAGAGATGAAATCTCCAGTTGAAATAGATTCATCTATTGAAAATAAAAATCTACTCTATTACTATTTTGAAAATGGAAAATCTAAAATAACAAAAGATCCATTCCAAATACCTGATTCATTAAGAGATAGAGTGTTGCTTGTTGATACAAAACTATCACCAAAAGAGAGAATGAGTGATAAATATGTCTATAGGGCAGATTTATCGAAATTAAATGAGAAAAAAATATCCTACTCAATTATATTGAGAAAAGATTTTGAATTAAATACAGATCAAAAAACATTAATAATTTACACAACAAACAGTTGCTCTGTTTGTACTGAATTAAGAAAATATTTAGATACTAAAAAAATCCCTTATATTGATAAAAATCTGGAAGAGAATCCATATTATCAAAAAGAGCTTGCAATTAAGGCTCAACAATCGGATAGAACTATCTCTGGTGTTCCTGTTTTAGATATCAATGGAGTATTATATATGGGATTTCAGAAAAAAATAATAGATGATAATTTCAAATAGATAGAGAAAAAAACATCCTAAAGGATGTTTTAAAATCACTATAACTCTTGACTTTGTGAACTATATTTGTATAATAATTTTGTTGACCGTTATAGAGGGCAGTATGGATCAAGAAACACTTGAATATTTTAAAAATGCACTATTGGAACTTCTACAACAGACTCAAGAGGAGCTCGAATTTATGGGAAATCCACTTGCAGAGGAGAATAGATTACCAGATGATAATGATATAGCATCTGTTCAATATGAGCAATCATATCAAATAAGAATGAAAGAGAGAAATGAGAAATATATTAAAAAAATTAAAAAAGCTCTCAGACGTTTAGATGATGGTGAATATGATATTTGTGAAGAGTGTGGTAATGAGATTAGTATTGAGAGATTAAAGGCTCGTCCTGTTGCAACAATTTGTATTGATTGTAAAAAACAGATGGAGAAAGAGGCTCGGAGTGCTAAATAAAATAACAGTTTTAATCCTATTTATAATATCAATTCAACTACTATCCTATAATCTTCCCTTTTATGGTGCAGAGAATCTCTACATAAAAAAAACAAAAGGAAACTATAGTAGTGTTCAACTAAAAATAGAGCCTTTAGGAGCATCTAAAACTGAAAATTCAGATAAAGAAGAGGCTAAATCTACCCCCAAAAAAAATGATAAAACAGATGATATAACATCAGCTTCTAAAGAGAGTAGCAAAAATAGTACTATTAATATTATTATTGATAAAAAGGGGGATTTATCAAAGTTGGAGTCTCATTTTGTTATATTAGGGGATCTTTTTTTAGGTTCTGAAAAAAGATTAACAAAATTTTGTGAAAAATATAATATATCAACAACTAAAACACATTTAGAGCTTATTAATGATTCTCCTGTTATTGTTTATGGCTCTACAGAAAAGTCGGAAACAGCTCCACAAATTGCACTTTATAAAAAAAATCAGACTCCTGCATTTGTAAATATTGAGTTTGATAAATCAACTATTAAAATTCTATTTCTTGAGTATAAAAATGTTTTGCAAAAATGGAGTTTTCCAAGTAAAATCATTGTTATAAAAGATGGAAAAGAGAGCTCTCTTTTTTTCAAAAATATTCTTTTAAAATAAAATTCGGTTAAGATTTTTAACATCTTTAATATTTAAATCATTTTTAAGTGAGGAGTTATGGAACAGATATCTTTTTTATTTAACACAATTCATGAATCAGTTATTAAAGAGAATGGACTTAAATATGGTCTTATGGAGCTTCATAAAGAGCGTGTTGAGCGTGCTTTTGATAAAGCAAAATCATTTTATAATGAGGAGAAAACAAATTTTTTAAATCTTCCAATAAGAAAAGAGCAACTCTCTGAGATGTTAGAGTATTCAGAGGTGCTTAAAAAAAGATTTAAAAATATGATTATTGTTGGTATTGGTGGTTCATCATTAGGAACAGAGGCTATTTATAGTGCCTTTACACAAAGATATGATCATGAATTTTTTCCAGAAAAAAGAAAACTATATTTTGTTGATAACTATGATGCAAGATTAGTTGAGTATTTAATGAATAATATATCTCTTGATGACTCTGTTTTTGTTGTTATTAGTAAGTCTGGTGGAACACTTGAAACAATGTCTCAATATTTTTACATTAAAGATGTTGTTGTATCTAAAAAAGGATTAGACTACTTTAAAGAGCGTTTAGTTTTTATTACGGACAAAGAGAAAGGGCAACTCAATATTTTAAATGACTCTTTAAATGTTAAAAAGTTTATTATTCCTGATAATGTTGGTGGTAGATTCTCTGTTTTTACCCCAGTTGGACTTTTAGCAGCCTCTTTTGTTGATATTGATATTACAAAAATTTTAGAGGGTGCTCAAGCAATGACAGATGAGTTTTTAAATGCAGAAATAGAGGAGAATAGTGCATTAAAGTACTCTTTAATTCAGGCAATATATGATCAAAACAAGGGTTTTAATAGCTCTGTTGTTCTTTTTTATAATGACAGATTTATTAAATTTTCAGAGTGGTTTCGTCAACTTTGGGGAGAATCATTAGGAAAACCATCTGTTGATGGCTCTTTTAGATTTGGAACATCTCCTCTCTCTTTTAGAGGCTCCACAGACCAACACTCTCAACTTCAACAGTTTATTGAGGGAAAAAATGATAAGCTTTATACAGTTATCTCATTTAAAGAGAGTGGTGAGTATCGTTTTCAAAAACCAGAGCTTGAGAAATTCTCATATATTGAAGGATATGGATTTAATGATCTTTTAAGTGCTGCAAAAATTGGAACTGTTCGCTCTTTAATTGAGGTTAAAAGACCTGTTATTGAGATTCAATTATCAAAATTCTCAGAGTTTGAGTTTGGTGCATTTCTACAATTTTTCATGATTGTTACAGCTGTTACTGGTTTTCTATTTGAGATTAATCCATTTGACCAACCTGGTGTTGAGTTAGGTAAAAACTACTCAATAGATCAACTTAAAGCTGGCCTAAAATAGTTTTCTATAAATCAATTGTATTTTAACAATCTAATTTTTCTAAAAAATTTATATAATAAGAGATAAAATATTATAATTTATCTATTGATAAATTGATTGTGATATTATAGAATATGATTCTGTTAGAGTTTCTGAGGTTTTTATGAAAAAACTGCTTCTATTTTTAACTATTTTTACTTTATTGAGTTGTGAAGAGAATGAGCCATTTGAGATAGTTATTCATCCTATTGCCTGTTTTAATTCACTAGATGTCTCAAATTGTGAAAACTCTCAAATACCAATCCCATCAAATTTTATGAAATTAGGTATTCCTGATGGAGTTCCCTTAAATTATCCAAATATTGCCCCATTTAAAGCTGTTTTTAGCTCAGATATAGATATTTTAACAGTTGAAAACTCTATTATTATTCTTGAAAATGGTGTTTTAGTTGATAATAATGATTTAATATTAAGTACAAATGGTAATGTTATTGATATTTATAGTAAATCTGGAAAGTGGAACTCAAAAAGCAACTATACAATTGCCATTTTAAATACTCTTAAAGATACAAAAGGGATAACATTTACAAAATCATTAGCAATGCTAACAGCAATATCTGATTCACCACTAATTGATGAGAATGGAGAGTCAACAATGCCTCAACTTTCAAAAGAGGAGGCTTTACAACTTCTTAAACTTAGAGAGATGATGAGTAGTGAGTTATCAAAACTTCAATTAGCAACAAACTATACAAAAGATGATATTATATCAATTTATGGTTTTAGATTTAGTACACCTGTTGTCTGTTTTCAAGAGAGTGAAACAGAGGGTTGTGAAAACTATCCAATCCCTTTACCATCAGATTTTATATTAATGGGATTACCAGAGGGAATAGACCCAATATTAAACCCTTCAAACTCATTTACTTTTAATACAAACTACTCATTAAATATTGATGATATTAAAAACTATATTAAAATAGTTGCTATTGATGAATCAAAAACTATCCTACCATCAGATAGTTACTCTATCTCTAAAAATGGAACTCAATTAACGATAACACCTAATAGTGGCTCTTGGAGTTATAATACAAAATATTTTGTTGTTTTAACAAAAGGGATTACAACAGATAGTGAAGAGTTACTTTTGAATCCAAGTGCAATATTTTTTGCAAAAAGTGAAGAGCCTATAGTTGATGAAAATGGGAATATAAATGAGAGTTATCAATCTTTAATCACAGTTGAGGAGGCAACTCAACTTGAGTATTTAAGATTACAACTAAAAAGCTCAATAGAGTTTTTAGAATCTGCTCTTCAAGAGAGTAGAGATAGTTTTCTTATGTTTTGGAGTGTATCTTTTGGAGAACCATTTTTTATTCCATGTTTCCAATCATCAACTTTTGAGGGTTGTGAAAATAGTAATCCTGTTCCAATTCCATCAGATTTTCTTTTAAATTGCCAAAATAGTGAGTGTCATTTAGATATTCCTATTGATTCAATTGCTTCACCAGTTTATCAGAATCTAATTGCTGGTGTTAATCAAATTGATGGTTGGAGTAGCTCAAAAGAGTTCTCTATTCAGTTAAGTAAAGATATTGATATATCCTCAATAAAAACAGATTTATCAAATGGTTTTCCTACTGCTGTAGTTGCAAAAGTGAAAAAAAATGGAGTCGAGCTTCAAATTCCTGAACTAATTGCAGTAAAAGGGAGCTATAGTTCAGATTTAAAAACAGTATCTTTCAATCCTATTTATGGAAAATGGGATGAAAACTCGACATATCTTGTTGTTTTAACAAATAGTGTAAAAGGGATTAATGGAGAGATATTAAAAAAATCTATTCCATTTAGTTTTTTAACAGAAAAAGAGTCTCTTGTTGATGAAACAGGAGAATCAATATACTCTGCCTTAACAAAACAGGAGGCTCAAACTCTTGAGTTTGGAAGAGTTGAACTAAAACCAGTGTTTGATAAACTTGAATCTATGTTAGGTGTTAGAAGAGAAAGCATCTCTATATTATGGAGTGTTACAACACAATCTATTCACTCAACAATAGAGCCATTAAAAGATGCAATGTTATCAAATCAATCAATACCTAAAGAGATATCTATCTCCACAGTTATTCCAAATTCACAATTCTCTACATTATTCAATGGAATCCCTTTAGATAGTTGTGATTATATTGCTTTAGGTAGTTTTAAAGCTCCATATTTTATCTCAACAGAGAGTGGGGTTTTTGATTTATCAAAGTTCTCATCTCAATTGAGTGAAAATGATATTGTTAATGCTCCTCTTCTGATTGCTTTTCCAAAACATGAGATTTTTTCAGAAAAAAATAGAGTGGTTCTTTTTCAACATGGTTTTGGAAGAAGAAAAGAGGATGTTTTACCATTAATAAACAGTTTAACATCTGTCGGATTTACTGTTATCTCTTTTGATATGCCTCTTCATGGTGAAAGAACAGTTAATCCAGTTGATTTAGTTGATAATAGAACAGGTGAAGAGATTCCAGATGGAGTTCCAGATAATAGTGGAGAGGGATATCTCTCTTTGAATCTATTTTCAACAAGAGATATTATAAAACAGAGTGTTTTAGAGCAGATTTGGCTTATTAATAGTTTAAAAACAGTTAATTTTAATCAATTAAACTCATCAATAGAGTTTACAACTGTTGATATGGATAGTATTAACTATATTGGACACTCATTAGGAACAATTGTTGGAAATATTTTATATTCAGTTGAGCCATTAGTTAAATCTGCTATTCTTAACGTTGCGGGTGGAGGATTAACTGATATTCTTGATGGAACAGTAGAGGCCATAAGTGGTCAAATTTTTGAGGGGTTAGCCTCTTTAGGAATTCAAAAAGACTCTCCTGAGTATCAACTATTTCTATATATTGCTCAAACAGTATTAGATAGTAGTGATAGTATTAACTATAGTAGAGATAGTAGTGATATATTGATTCAAAAAGCAATAAATGATCCTGTTATACCTAATTCAACAACAGATCATCTTGGTGTTGTATTAGGTTCTATTAATCCAATAACACAAGAGAAAGATAGTGAGCATTTTAAAGAGTATCAAATTAGTGGAGATTCTATTAATTACCACTCATTTATGCTTCTTCCAACAGATGCAACAGAGAGTTGCCAAACTGATATTATCAATTTTCTTACAAAATAGTTATAATATTTAACTTTTTCTTCATATATTTATCACTCTACTTTAATTCTTTTTTTTCTTGCATTTATATTGATACAATTATATTATATCTCAATGATTTGGAGGTTATTATGGAGTTAAAAAGGACCCCTTTTTACTCACTTATAAAAGAGATTGGGGGAAAATTCGTTCCATTTGCTGGATGGGAAATGCCTATTAAATTTACTTCAGATGTTGAAGAACATAAATGGGTTCGTTCTGAAGCAGGTGTTTTTGATGTATCTCATATGGGGGAGATTACAATAAAAGGTAAAGATGCTCTTAAACAGGTAAATTATCTTATAACAAATGATGCTTCTATTTTAAAGGATGGAGAGATTCTTTATACACCAATGATGAATCATAATGGTGGAACTGTTGATGATTTATTAGTTTATAGAGTTTCAGAAGAGAGTTTTTTTCTAGTTGTTAATGCCTCCAATATTGATAAAGATTATCAATGGATGGTTGATAATAACATTTATGACACAACAATAGAAAATGTAAGTGATTTTTATGCTCAATTGGCAGTTCAAGGACCAAAAGCAGAAATAATAACTCAACAACTTTTCAATGAAAATCTATCTGAAATTAAGTTTTTTAATTTTAAATACTTAAATTTTAATGGAGAATCTATTCTAATATCAAGAACAGGTTATACTGGTGAGGATGGTTTTGAGATATATCTCTCTCCTAAAATTGCTGTAGAGTTTTGGAGAGAACTTTTTTCAAAAGGTGAATCTCTTGGTTTAAAACCGATTGGTCTTGCCGCAAGAGATACCTTAAGATTAGAGAAAAAAATGGCTCTTTATGGTCATGAATTAAGTGATACAATATCACCATTAGAGGCATCTCTATCTTGGTGTGTTAAGATGGGAAAATCTGAATTTGTTGGAAAAAATTATTTATTAAAACAAAAAGAGAGTCTTAGTAGAAAATTGGTTGGAATTGAACTTGTTGACAAGGGAGTTCCTCGCCATCAAAATGAGATTACACTTGAGGATGGAACAGAGATTGGATTTGTAACAAGTGGAACAATGAGTCCATCTCTTCAGAAACCAATTGCATTAGCATTGATTAATTCAGAATATGCTAAAATAGGAACAGAGATTTGGTTAAAAAACAATCAAAAATTAAAAAAAGGAAAAGTTATTAAAACACCATTTTTATAATTCAGTATTTTTAGGGGGATTTTATGGCACAAGTATTTGATGGATATGGATATACCAAAGAGCATGAATGGGTAAAAGTTGAGGATGGATTTGCTTTTATTGGAATAACCGATTATGCACAAGGTGAATTAGGTGAGGTTGTTTTTGCTGAATTTTTAAAATCAGAGGGTGATAAAATTGAGAAAGGTGATGAGTTTGCCTCTCTTGAATCAACAAAATCCACATCACAGGTTTTTTCACCAGTATCTGGAGAAGTTGTTGCTTTTAACTCAAAAGTGGAGGATGATTATGAGATTATTAATAGTGATCCTTTTGGAGATGGATGGCTTATTAAAATAAAATTATCTGATCCATCACAAATTGGTCAACTTATGGGTGCAACAGAGTATAATGATTTTCTTGATACTCTTTAATACCTTTTTAATTTTATAATTATATTTTGTTACTATTTGTAAACTTAATAGAAAATTAGAAAAAGTGAGAATTATTATAATAAAGAGTATATATTTTTTAAATGTATACTCTTTATTACTACTAAATAGAATTTAAAACTTTAACCTATGGGTGATTTTCTTGGAGATTCTTTATGAGATACCTTCCACTTACAAAACAAGAACGGGAGAAAATGCTTCAAAAAATAGGAGTAGCATCTATTGATGAGCTTTTTCAATCGATTCCAGAGGAGACACGCTTTAAAGGATGTCTCCCAATTGATGCTCCAATGGATGAGCAATCTTTATTGCAACATTTGTCAGATTTAGCATCTAAAAATAAAACTGTAAAAGATTATAAGTCATATCTTGGTGCTGGTTACTATAACCACTATATTCCAACTGCAGTGAATCAACTTTTGCTCCGTTCTGAACTCTATACAGCATATACTCCATATCAACCAGAGATAAGTCAGGGAACTCTACAGGCTATTTTTGAGTTTCAATCATTAATATCTCTATTATTTGAGATGGATGTAACAAATGCCTCTATGTATGATGGTGCAACAGCAGTAACAGAGGCTGTATTAATGGCAAAAAGGGTTAATGGAAAAGGAAAAACACTTGTTTCATCTCTTCTTCATCCAGAATATAAAGAGACTCTAAACTCCTATATTGGAAAAGATAGTATAAAAGAGATTGGATATAATGAGTCTGGAGTTACATCTCTTGAGGAGTTAGAGGCAGAGTTAACTGATGATTGCAACTCAGTTATTATTCAATATCCCAATTTTTTTGGAACTATTGAGGATTTAAAAGCTATAAGAAAGTTGATTGATACAAAAGCTCCATCAGCATTAATGATAGTTGCTGTAAGCGAGGCAATATCTTTTGGACTATTAACACCTCCTGGTCGTTTTGGTGCAGATATTGTTGCTGGTGAGGGACAATCATTGGGAATTCCTCTCTCTTTTGGAGGTCCAGGTGTTGGGTTATTTAGTTGTAAATCAAAATATTTAAGAAAAATGCCAGGGCGTCTTGCAGGAGAAACTGTTGATAAGGATGGAAAACGAGGTTTTGTTTTTACTATATCAACAAGAGAACAACATATCAGAAGAGAGGGAGCAACAAGTAATATCTGTTCTAATCACTCTTTAATGGCTGTTGCAACCGCTATATATCTATCTTTGATGGGAAAAACAGGTTTTAAAGAGATCTCTTTAACTAACTTTTATAATACTCAATATGCAATCAAAATGCTATCTCAATTTTCTCAACTTAAAGTTAAATATGGTAAAAAAGTGTTTAATGAGTTTGTTATTGAGTTTGATAATACAATAGATGCTCAAGAGGTATATTCAGAGATGTTAAAAAAAGGTGTTGTTTTTGGATTACTTTTAAAAAAATACTATTCATCTGAAAAAAACTCCATATTAGTTAATTTTACAGAAAAAACAACTCAAAAAGAGATTGATGAGCTTGTAAAAAAATTGGTTGAGGTGATAGGGGGATTATCATGAATTTTATCTCAAAGTCAGGTTTAAGTTTTGAAGAACCTCTAATTTTTGAACGCTCTGTTGCTGGTAGAGAGGGATACTCTCTTAAAGATTTCACAACACATGGTGCAAATCCAGAGGATATTTTTGGAGATGATTTTGTAAGAGATGAGATAACTAATTTCCCTGAAGTTAGTGAACCTGATGTTGTTAGACACTTTACACGTTTAAGTCAATGGAATTATGGTGTTGATTCAGGATTTTATCCTTTAGGCTCCTGTACAATGAAATATAATCCAAAAATAAATGAGGAGGTTGCTCGTTTAGATGGATTTACATCTATTCATCCATATTTTCCTGAATCAATTGTTCAGGGAGCTCTTGAGTTGATCTATAATTTGCAAAACCTTTTAAAAAATATAACTGGATTAAAAGGGGTCTCTCTTCAGCCAGCTGCTGGAGCTCATGGTGAATTGGCTGGTATAAAAATAATAAAAAAATATCATCAAAGTAGATCTGACTCAAAAAGAAAATATATCTTAATTCCTGACACAGCACATGGAACAAATCCCGCTTCATGTACACTTGCTGGATTCGAAACGAAAAATATTTCATCTGGTCCAGATGGTTATGTAACAGCAGAATCTATTGCTGCAATTATGGATGAGACTGTTGCAGGAATTATGTTGACAAATCCCAATACTCTTGGTGTTTATGAGCAGGAGATTTGTAAAATAATAAAAATAGTTCATGAAAAGGGTGGACTTGTTTATGCTGATGGTGCTAATATGAATGCCTTTCTGGGAAAAGTTAGACCAGCCGATTTTGGTGTTGATGTTATGCACATAAATCTTCATAAAACATTTTCAACACCTCATGGTGGTGGTGGTCCTGGTTCTGGTCCTGTGTTAGTTTCTGAACAGCTTATTCCATTTTTACCTGTTCCAATTGTTGCAAAAGATGATTCAGGACAGTTTTTCTTAAACTATGATCTTCCATCAACAATTGGTAGGATGAAAAGTTTTTATGGTAATTTTCTTGTTGCTGTTAGAGCATACACTTATATAAGAGAGATGGGAAATAAGGGGCTTGCTCAAGCTACAGAGGATGCTGTTTTATCTGCAAACTATATCAGAGCATCTTTAAAAGAGTATTTTCATCTTCCATATGATACAGATTCTCTTCATGAAGTTGTTTTTACAAACAAAAAACAGTCTGAATATGGTGTAAAAACCCTAGATATTGCTAAAAGATTAATTGATTATGGTATTCATCCACCAACAATCTACTTTCCATTAATTGTTCATGAGGCTATAATGATAGAGCCAACTGAGACCGAATCAAAAGCAGATTTGGATAACTTTATTAATGTAATGATTGCTATTTCAGAAGAGGCGAAAAACTCTCCAGAACTTCTCCATGAGGCTCCAAAAATCTCATTTAGAAGAAGAATGGATGAGGTCAAAGCTGCAAAAAATCCTAAACTTCGCTGGTATCCAGAGGAGACCAAAAAATAGCTTCTTTATTTTTCAGAAACATATCAACAAAATAGTATAACGTTAGTATTGTTCATCTCTTTTTTTTTATTTTAACTCCAATCCCCCTCACCCCCTAGCCCCCTCTTACTCGCACCCTAAAAATGCAAAGCATTTTTAAGGAACCCGCTTTTACGTGGTGAGGGGGAACAAGATAAAATATATTTAATTATTTTTTATAATAATAAATCATAATATCTTCTGAATAGTTACGTTTTTGTATTGATATGTTTTATAATTTTTTCTA